>DASYSS010000014.1 GCA_036003045.1 Gemmatimonadaceae bacterium | reverse complement strand
CATTAGTCGAGACCGCGTCGAACAGGCCGTACGGGATTGCCAACTCGAAGCGCTCATCGACGAGCTGCCCGAGCGATACGACACGATGGTGGCGGAATGGGGGGCGACACTCTCCGGCGGTCAGCGTCAGCGGTTCGCGCTGGCGCGCGCCCTTGTGCGTGACACGCCGGTTTTGCTGCTCGATGAAACGACGTCTCAGGTCGACGTCCGCACCGAAGAGGAGATCTTGCGGGCGGTACTGCCGCGCGTTCGGGACAAGACGGTGATCTTGGTGACGCATCGCATGGCGACGGCGTCGCTCGCCGACAAGATCTGTGTGCTGGAAAACGGTCGTCTCGTCGGCAGCGGCTCTCATGACGAGCTGGCGGACCAGAATCAACAGTATCGAATGCTCGTTCAGGCGGCGCACGGCGGCGACGAGAACAGGAGACTTCGTATGTTGGGAATAACGTGACCGCGCCTCACGTGTCGCCCCCCTCTCCGCAGCGCCGCCGCGGCCCGTCGCGGACGATCGCCCCGCTGCCACCGACGGATCACAGCCACGTTCCGGGATGGCGGATCACCCGTCATGCGGTCTCAATGACGCTGGGGCTGTGGTTAGCACTTGCTCTTGTGGCCGTGGCAGCATCGGTCGTCGTCACGATGCGCGTCACGATCGACGGTGACGGGATCGTCGAACCGGTCGCGGTCTGGACCGCACGTCCGTTAGAGGGCGGAGTCCTCACAAGGGTGTTCGTGCATACCGGCGATACGGTGCGGGTCGGCCAGGTCGTCGCACAGCTCGATTCAACAGCCGCTTGGAGCAGCGCGCGGGACCTCGGATCGCAGGTCGCCACTCTGCAGATCGAGCTTGACCGCCTCACTCAATCGGCGCCGGTGGAGCTGGAGCGCTCACGAATCGCCGTCGCGGACGCCGAAGCGCGGCTTGCACGAGCGCGCACGGATCTGCGGCAGCGTATGGCCGATTTTGGTATCTCCGGCGACGCGGACAGCGTCGCACGAGCCTCGGGCTCCCGAATCCACGTCGGGCTCGACGGACCGTCAGCGGATTTCATGTCAGCGGAGGCCGCGCTGGCAAATGCTCGGACGCAAGTCTCAACCGCCGCGTTAGACACCTTCGACATCCAGCACAAGCGAGAGGAGCTGAGTCGCGCGCGCCTGGCATTGACGACGAGCCGGGAGCACTTGCGTCGACTAAGGATCACGGCCCCAGCGTCTGGCGTCGTGCTCACGGACCAACTAGACCAGCTGACGGGTCTCGCGGTCGCGGCGGGTCAGCCCGTTCTCGACATCGCTGACCTGAGCCACTGGCACGCGACGCTCGGTGTGTCCGAGCGCGACGTCTATCGCATTTCCGTCGGCGACACGGCGGACATCGAAATCCCAGCGTTTGCCGCGCTCCCGGTCGACCGGTTCCAGGGACACGTCGAAAGCGTTGGCTTCCAACCCGCGAACGCGGCCGGCGGCTCCCAGACGTTGCCGGGAGCGCAAGTTGCTGGCTATCGCGTCACCGTGCGGCTCGACTCGATTGACTTAGGCGCATCGTCACGCAACGGCATGCGCCGCGGGTACGTCGTTCACGGAAAGATCATTTCGAAGGCCGAACGCGCTTTCAAGGTTTTCCTGGAAGAGATTCGCGATCGTGTCCGCGGCGTAACGCACTGACACGCAGGATCGAACCGCGCCCCGCTCTCGTACGGGCTTTGAAAGGCTAAGATCGCGGCGACGACACAACCCGGGCGTCCTCAACTTTCGAGGCGTTCGCCGGCGCGTCCCATCTGGCCGGCACACGCTTGGCCATCGACCACTTCGCAATCGGCGGGCGGTCGTCTCGAAGTTCCGCGTTCACGTGCGCGTCGATAGCGGCGATGATTGCGCGAGCTTCGCGCGGCCTGCTCGCAATCGGTCAGGAAGTTCTTCCGATGAGCAGCAGTTTGGCCCGCGCAAGATCGGGAGGAGATGCCGCCTCCGCAGATCAGCCCTTCAAGCGGGCCACGCCACGGCTGGCGGAGCTCAACGAAACGCTCGCGGCCAACTGCGTCGACATCTGGTCGCGCAGCTGCACGACCAGGCGCTCGAGATCCGTCCGGAGGGGCTTGATCGTCGGAGTGTGGAACCGCGGATCGTCGAGAATGCCGGCGAGCGCGTTGATGGCGCGCATGAGCCGAACATGGCGGACGTTCATACACGGTTCGGAGTGGAGGAGCGGGGCTGGCCGAATGCGCGTGCGTCCCGAAGTGCAATGCGTGCCGGTGAAATGGATGTGCGTGCATCTGGCGGGGTCGCCAGGCCGGATCGAAGGAATCTTTGGCTGCAACACTCGCATGCCCGTGCCGGCGAGGCGACGCAGCCGAAGGTCTATACGCGTCGTCCGCTTCGACAACGCGCCCCCCGTGATCGGAGACGGCACGCGCGCTCAGGCGCCCTCCGCAACCGGGCAACGCCGCTAACTACGGTGCTGCGCTTCTTATGTGTTCTTCGTGTAGATGTGGCATTGGGTGACCACAGCCGCGCAGGCGCGTGTGCCGGCCAGCACCGAACGTCTAGTCGTTTCTCGCGAGGGCAAGTCGCGTTCTTGGGGGAGTTGGGAGGCGTGATTCGGCGGAAAGTCCACTCGCTCGGAATGCCAAGCCTCGGGCGTATTCCGTTGACACGAACATTCGAGTGAATCATCTGCGCGTCCGTCCCGGCCAACTGCGCTGACCAACGCAGCAAGAGGCGCTTCGGTGTTCGTTTGTCGCCACCCCTGTCGCGAAAGTCGTTCGCGACGCGCGAGAAGTCACGCGTTAACCGCGATAAGTCACGCGTTAACCGCGATAAGTCTGTCGAGCGTGATGCGTAGTGTCTCGGTTCGCTCACCCGGCCGGCTCGCAGCGATGGCAAATCGTGCATCGCGACGGTGAAGATGCGCGTTGAGATGAACATCAATCGTTCTGCAATGCGTCAACCGCGTTCGCGCGAAGGACGGCCAACCTGCGCTCGCCGGCGTTATCGTTTGGCACCGGCGTGCACTTTTGAGCGCCTCGTGCTTGCTTCCTTCGAATCGGTGAAATACTGATTCAAGAAGCGTTTTGGCCCGAGCCGAAGCCGGTCGAGGTCGATTGAGTAGGCAGCCGATCGCAGAGAAGGCGGATGTCGGGACCTAGCTTCATCGTCGCTACACTTGTCGGCACAGGCTTCCTGCCACACAATGCAGTCGCGCAGTTATCGGACACTTCCCGCGCGCCGCAATTGTTCGACTCCCGCACCGTATCATCTGATTCGCGTCTCGCGCTCTACGCGGAGTACGCGCCGCGGGCGGATCAATCGAGCCAGTTGACGGCCGCGCCGCATCTGACGGCATCGCTCAAGCGACAGGCCGAGGAGAAGCGCTACTGGCCGTATTTCACCCTCGGTGGCGGGCTGATCGGCGGCGGAGCCGTCGCGGGACTCGCCATCGCGAACTGCCACCAGGATTGCCAGGACGATGGATCTCTGTCTTTCCTCCCGGGCTACGTCGCCGCGGGCGCCGCGGTCGGAGCGGCCGTCGGCACCGTGATCGGCCTGATCGTCGACGCCAGCAGATCGTCGGGGCCTTAGGTGGTCTCAACTCCGAGCGCAGCAGCGCCGAGCCAGGAGCACGCCGGATGTGGAAACGCCCGTTCGTAGTCGCCGACGTTTTATGTGACATGCTGATTCTGCCGCGAGCGATGCTCGCGCAGTCGCCGGATACGTCAACCCGAGTGTGCTCCAACCGCGAGCGCTGGTTCGCCGACCGGCCGGCACAAACACCTGTGGCCATACTTCACCATCGTCGGAGGGACGGCCGGGCGGGTCATCGGGGCCTGCCATGAGGGCGGCTGCGCGCACGATGAAGCGTTGATGGGGCCGTCGCTCCTCGTCATCTACGGCGCTCTTATCGGTGCGGCCGCCGGCTCGCCAGTTGGCCTGAGCGTCGACGCGATCAGGTCCGCCATTCCATAGGGGGCGCCCGCTGAGGAAAGAGGAGACAGCGTCGAGACGTCCCGGGGGCTGGAGCGCGAGCCGAGATCCTATGTCCGTGCTTATTGGAAAGCAGCGACGGGCCGCTACGGTTAGGCTCCTTCTGAACCGTCAAATCCAGGAGGAGTTATGCTGACCGTAACGACCCGCCGTGAGCGTGAAGCTACATCGCAGGAGCGCGCGCCGCTGTATCTGAGCTTCGAGCTCGGCGAGCGAGAGTGGAAGCTGGCGTTCGCGACTGGCCTCGGCGCGCGACCCCGGCATCGCACGCTGCGCGCGCGCGACCTGGAGCGCCTCGACGCGGAGATTGCCCTCGCCAAGGACCGGCTGCAGCTGGCCGAAAGCACGCAGGTCGTGAGTTGCTACGAGGCGGGCCGGGAAGGCTTTTGGCTCCATCGCGCGCTCGTCGCGCGGCGCATCGCGAATGTCGTCGTCGATGCCGCCTCGATCGAAGTGAATCGGCGGCTGCGGCGGGCGAAGGCGGACCGGCTCGATAACGAGAAGCTGGTCGAGATGCTGATGCGCTTTCACGCGGGCGAGCGACGGGTCTGGCACGTCGTCACCGTCCCCAGCGAGGTCGACGAGGATCGGCGGCACCTCGAGCGAGAACGCGGGACGTTGATCCAGGAGCAGACGCGCCTTCGCAACCGATTGCAGGGACTTCTCGCAAATCAGGGGGTGATGGTCCGGTTGCGCGGGGATGTCATCGCCGCGCTGCGGAGAGTACGACGGTGGGATGGGTCAGCGCTGCCCCCCCAATGTTTGGCGCGATGCGCGCACGAGTGGGCGCGCTTAGCGCGCGTGGGCGAGGCGCTCCGCGCGCTCGAGCGGGAGCGCCGCCAGGCGATGGCAGCCGACGATGACGCCGCGTGCATCAGTCGGAAACTCACGCAGCTGCGCGCCGTGGGGCGGACGCTCGCATGGGTCTGGGCGACGGAACTCTTCGCGTGGCGCGGATTCCGGAATCGGCGCCAAGTCGGAAGCCTCCTTGGCCTCACGCCAACCCCGTCGCAAAGCGGCGACACGCGCCGCGAGCTCGGGATCGCGAAACACGGCAATGCGCGTCTGCGCTCGCTGGCGGTCGAAAGCGCCTGGTTTTGGCTGCGGTATCAGCCGCAGAGTGCGTTGAGTCGATGGTACCAGCGGCGTTTCGGCGCCGGCGGCCCACGGCTGCGACGGATCGGCATCGTCGCGCTCGCGCGAAAGCTGCTCGTCGCCTTGTGGCGCTGGGTCGCCTTCGATCAACTGCCGGAGGGCGCGATGCTCAAAGCGTAGGACGCGACTGATTCCCGTGACATGGGACGATGATCGCGGTGACGAGTGTCCGTCGTAGTATTGCCGGGTGTCGCAGACGCGACCCGTAGCCGAGAAGGAGACCCTCGTCCCGCCGCGGTGCTGCAATCCACGCATGCTGGAGCTGGTGTCCCGGCGCTGCCGGGCACGGATAGAAGGCCGTCGTGATCGCAGCGCGATCCGACCCTGAGAGACCGCGAACCGCGAATCGTCGGAACCACCACTGCGAAAGGCCCGCCGTGCCCGGGCCTCAGCAACCTGCTTTACCCACTGAAGGACGCTTGACAGAAACGGCCTCATAGAAGGCAATACTGACCGGCCGTATCGTCAGTATTGCACTGGTCGCGCGGAAGCCCTCGGGCCGTTTCGGCGCGTGAATGCCGACGGGGAGTCACTCAGCGCTTGGCGACCGCCCTCGCGGAACTCTTACGGGCGGTCGCAGTCGAGCGCTCGCCGGCCTTCGATGTCGGCGCCGTTACAAACGGCGGACCGAGAGACAACAGATCGGCCGGATCGATTGTCAAAGCTCCAAAGCGCGCGCTCCAGTGCAGGTGTGGCCCGGTCACACGCCCGGTCGCGCCGACCCGCCCGATCTCCTGTCCTTTCTCCACCGTGTCGCCGATCGCCACCTCCGGCTGGCTCATATGGAAGTAGCCCGTCACGAGCCCGTTTCCGTGGTTGATGTACACGACGTTCCCCGCGAGGAAAAACGTGTCCACCAGAGCCACGACGCCGCGGTTCGCCGCGTAGATCGGATCCCCCATCGCGCCGCGGTAGTCGACGCCGAGGTGGCTGCTCGACACGCGGCCGTTGAACACGCGGCCACTGCCGAATTTGCTCGTCACCTTGGCACTCCTCGGCCGAGTGAAGGGCGCCTGCCAGAGCGCGGGCGTTTCCTGCGCCTTGCGACCGACCTCGCGCGCGAGCTCGTTCTCATGCTCGACGCGCGCCTCGGTCGCGGAGTCTGGGCGTGCGGTGAAACGACGGTCGACCCTGAGACGGCTCGCACCCTTGGCCTTGCCGCGAGAGCCCATCGCCGACGGCGGCGGAGCCTGGTGCGGGTACGGGAGCTTGAGCCGGAGAGTGTCGGCCTTCCCGGACGCGCGCCCGATGACCACATTCGCCACGACCGAGTCCGACACCTCGACCGGAATGGCCCCGAGCGCTTCGAGCTTGTCCGTGCCGGCGTCGAGGAAGTGCAGCGGCTCGCCGGCCATCTCGCCGGCGACCGACACCACCGAGTCGGCGTGCCCGTCGAGTCGGTCGATCGTCAAGCGAGTAAGTGTCCCACCATTCGGGCGGCGCGGCTCCATTGTAAGACGTGGGGTCTGAGCGGCGACGCGAGATCCACCCAGCGCGAACCCAGCCGCGAGCGTGAATCGAACCAGTCGGCGGACGAGCGGACAGAACCTGTCCACCCGTCTACCTGTCCACCTGTCGAGCGGTTTAGTCATGTAGTAGAGGTGCACGGTAGTAGGATAGACGGGGCGCCGAGTGGTTCGGCAACCCGACGGCCCGCCATGGGTACGAACAAACGATGGACGTAGTTCGCCGCTTTTCTCTCCTCGTCACGGCCGCTCTGTTCGTCGCCGCCCTCATTCTCGGCGCGATGCACCAGCGGCCCTCCATCGATGCCGACGCCGCCTCGCAACTCATGAGGTCGACGTCGTACTTCGATTCCACGATCGTGCTCGCGCGAAACGCGAGCCCCCGTGGCGCTCGCGGCGACGCGCTCACGGTCAGCCTCAACTACCTGGAGCGTCTACGGCTCGGCCTCGGCAGCCCATTTCGCCTCGTGGATCAGGCGTTGGACGATCCACGCCTCGATGCCGACCCTGCGCTTCGGACAAGCGTCGTGTGGGCGCTGTTGGGGCGGCTACGCCGCGGTGACGCGTACGTCGTGGACTCCGCGGCGCTCGACGGTCTCGGACCTTGGGACGCGGACGGACACGGCGCGACGGGCTCGCAGCAGCTCGCGCTCATCGAGCGGGCAGTCGAATCGGCATCTGACCCGCGCGCGGGTGAGCTGGCCGTACGCCTCGCGT
Organism: Gemmatimonadaceae bacterium; assembly: GCA_036003045.1. Classification (NCBI taxonomy): domain Bacteria; kingdom Pseudomonadati; phylum Gemmatimonadota; class Gemmatimonadia; order Gemmatimonadales; family Gemmatimonadaceae; species Gemmatimonadaceae bacterium. The sequence goes on along the minus strand of DASYSS010000014.1, from coordinate 55,634 downwards.
ACATGATCAGCGCGGGGAAGGCGGCGGTGGCCTCGCCGGCCGTGGGTGTTGCCACGGAAGCGGCGGCCCTCGTCCGCGATCGTGTGCTCGCCCAGCGCGACCTCGACGACCTGTTTGCCGACGCGCTGCGCGATCCCGAGAACCGCGATGTCCTCTCGCTTCTCGAGGACCGCCGTGAAGCTACAGCCTTCCGCGTCGAACGCCCCGCCGCCGAGCCGCTCGACGCCGACCTGCGTACCGAAGCGATGAATGCCGTACCGGCGCTCGTGCGCGCCCTCGACACGCTCGAGAGGACGCCGGCGCCACGACTCGCTCAGCGCGCGACGCAGCCGCTGCTCGGACGTCACTTCGCCAATCGGGCGAGTGAGCTCGGAGCCGACCTCCCGCCTTCGGCGCCGATCGTCGTCGCTTCTCGTCTTCGCAACGAGCGCGCGCAGCCGGCGACGAACGAAGAGACGCTCGCCGCGGCGTACGACGTGGCGCCGCAAGCATCCGACTCCGTGCATCGCGTGGCGGCGCGCTCGCTGCTCTCCGACGCCGTCGCGCTACGCGCCTACGCGCAGGAGCGTCCGTGGTTGCCCGGCGACTCGACCGTCAGCTCCGCGGAGCTGGCTGACGAGTTCGAGCTCGCGTCGATCACGTTCGGACGCGACGTGCCGCGCGCGTGGCGTCCGTACTACCTCGGCTCGCTCCAGACCGCACTTCAGGACATGCGCCGCGTTTTCCCGGCGGTGTCGTTCGCCGGCCTGCACGTGCAGTTCGGCAATCAGACGCTCCCCGACTCGGCGCTCGCGATGCACGACCCGCGCACGCGCACGATCCAGCTGTCGATCGCGTCGTCCGCGGGGACGATCGCGCATGAGCTCTCGCACGACCTCGACTGGCAGACCGCTCGCCGGATGTACGCCAACGGCCGCGGGTACAGCACCGATCGAGCGATGGAGGATCGACACGGCGCGCTCGCCGAATCGGTGCGCGGCCTCGCCGAAGCTCGCGTGATTCGCGGTCTCGGCGGCGGCGGGCCGAGCGCGCCGTCGCACAACGATCGCCCCGCGGAGCTGTTCGCTCGGAGCGTGGACTGGTTCGTGTCGTCGACGCTCGCCGCGCAGGGGCGGTCGAACGGCTTTCTCACGGCGGTGCAGGACCCTATGCTGCCGGGTTACGCCGCCGGCGCACCGGCGATCGTCGGAACGGCAGGCGCGGAATCGCTGCTCGGCGCTCTGGCGCAGATGACGTTCATTCCGGACTCCGCGCGCGATGCGTTCGAATCGCAGTGGTCCGATCCCGCCGTCATCGATCCGACGCTGCTCGTGCGCCGGGTGCTCGACACGCCGGTGTCCTGGCGAATCGTGTGGCAGCAACTCGGGCGCTCGCCGAACACGCAGGCGAACGCCTCGATGCTCGGCCCCGCGTCGACCGCGCTCTGCCCGACCGGCAAGTCGCCCGAAGCGGCCGCGCGCGACCGGCTGCTTTCGCTCGCGATCGACGCGCGCGCGCGTGGCGCGGCGATCCGGCGCGCGCGGTACTATCCGTCGAGCATGCGCGGCGAATGGGCGCGCGGAGTGCTCGCGACGCCGCCCTGGCGCACGGACGTCGGCGAGTCCGTCATCGACGCGCTGCGCGCGTCCGTCGTGAACGAGTTGTCGGGCGCGGCCTGGGCTCAGGGTGTGGTGCCCGTGGTCCCCGCGATCTTCCGCTCCAGCGCGGCGAGCTGCTCGACCATCGCTCGCTGACGCGCCTCGAGCTGGCCGAGCAGGCCCAGCGTCTCGTGGTGCCGCGTCTCGTCCTCCGTGGGGTGTCGCTGGATGAACGTGAGCGCGCCGCCCGTTTCGAGTCTGCACGAGTTCACGTGGGCGAGTGACTCGATGCCTTGCCGTCTCGCCGCGGCCTCCAACTCGGCGACCGTGATCAGCTCGCGCTCGAGGTGATGACGGAGAATGCGGCCGTTGCGAATGAGGTCGTCGGGCTTTCCCTCGACCTTGTCCAACTCGCCGTAGTGATAGAGCATCCGGACGACCACCGCGTTGATCAGCAGCAGCGCCGCCGCTCCGATGATGCCGCCCGTGAGCGAATTGTCGTTCCCGATGATCGCGTTCTGCACCGTGTTCGACAACAGGAGCAGGACGACGAGATCAAACGGGTTTATCTGCGACAGCTCGCGTTTCCCGGCTAATCGAAGCCCGATGAGAAGGAATCCGTAGACGACGAGCGTCCGGAGCAGCTTCTCGAGAATTGGAATGCCGGGTTGGAGGAGTTCTTGGAGCATGACGGGAGCGGGTGGACGGGTGGACGGGTGGGCCGGTGGACCGGTGGACCGGTGGACCGGAACGATTCGAGTGCGGCGGTTGATCAGGGATCCCGACCGTGCCTCAGAGACCAGTTCGCCAATCTCGGACAATTCGATGTACAATCCGCGGTGGCCAATGGCAACCGCGAGATCGAGCGCAAATATCTTCTTGTCGGTCTTCCGCCACGGGCGACGACCGCGCCCGCCCTGCACATCGATCAAGGGTATCTGCCAGGGCGCCGCATCAACGAGCGCGTTCGCCGAACGAAAAGCGATGACACGGTGCGCTACTACCGGACCATAAAATCTGGTTCGGGAATCTCCAGGCTCGAGATCGAGGAGGAGACCGACGAGCGGTTTTTCTCGGCGGTTTGGCCGCTCACGCTTGGGCACCGCATCGAGAAGCGGCGATACCAAGTGGCTGAAGGGGATCTCATCTGGGAGATCGACGAGTTTCTCGACCGATCCGGGCTTTGGTTTGCGGAGGTCGAGTTGAGCGCGGTCGACCAGCGGGTGCTGGTGCCCGGCTGGCTCGCGGAGTTCGTGGAGCGAGAGGTGACGGAGGACGGGAGGTACACCAACTACGCTCTATCGAAGTGATCTGAGGTCTGAGGTCTGTGACTCTCGTTCGAGCTCTCCGTTGCGCGGCGGACATCTCGAAAGTTGGGTCGAGCCGAGCCCCGAGTGGCAGCTTTCAGCATGAGCGTTGAGCTGCAACTTCGTTTTGCTGGCTGAGGCTCATGCTCGCGGCTGATGCTCGCGGCTCGAGCTCGGGTAGCCGCCTGGAGATGCCGGAACGCAAAACCAATCTCTATTTGTTCGCGGCCTTCTCAGACGCCGCCAACTCCGCCCGGTACTTGGCCGCGGCGCCTTTGTTTCCGAGGGTATCGAACTCCGCCGCCAGGTCTTTCCGCGCGGTCTTCAAGAAGGTCAGATTCCCGCTCGCCTGCGTAACCAGCACGTCGTACCCCGCCTGCGTTTCCGCCTGCGCTTCGGCGAATCGGCGCTCCTTCAGTAGCACGTGGCCCAGCTTGACGAGCGCGATCCCCGTGTTCGTGTGGTTCGGCCCCTGCGCGACCGTGTAGCGGCGCACCGCCTCGCGGTAGAGCTGCTCGGCGCGCGGATAGTCTTTTTTGTCGTAGATCGCGGTCGCCAGGTTCGATATCGCGAGCGCGATCAGATAGTGCTTGTCGTCGTAGATCTTCCGATAGATGTCGAGGATCCGCGTGTAGTAGGCAATTGCCTCGTCGTCGTGGTCGCGCTGGTAGGCGATGTTTCCCAGCTCGTTCAGTGTCGACGCCACCGATGGGTGTACCGGGCCGTACACGCGCTCGCGAATCGCCAGCGCCTGGTTCAGCACGGTGTCCGCTTCGTCGAAGCGCTTCTCGAACTCGAGCGCACGACCGAGCATGGTGAGAGCCAGCGCCGTGGCGGGATTGCTGTCCCCGTAGAACGAGCGCGTCATCGCCAGCGCCTGACGGTGGAATCGCTCGGCGTCCTTGTAGTTCCCGCGCTCTTGCTGCGACGCGCCGAGGTTCTCGAGGATCTCGGCGACCTGCGGGTGCCGCGCACCGTACTCCTTCGTATAAATGGCGAGAACCTGCCGATTCAAAGAATCGGAAACGTCGTAGTGCCCCGCGTAGAAGTTGACGTCGGCGAGCGTGCTCAAGTTCGCCGCGAGATCCACCGGCGCGGCGCGCGCCGCGGTGTCACGGCGGACGACGTTCTGCATGATCGGAATCGCCTTGTCGTACGAGCCGCGCTCCTCGAGCACGCGTCCGAGCTCGGCGAGCGAGTGGATTACGGCCGGATCGTTCGACGGCAGACTTGCCTCGGCGAGATCGACGCCTTGGCGAATCAAACGCTCGGCGTCCTCGAGCTGCGCCTGGTCGATGCGCAGGTCGCCGAGCGCGACGAGGGACGCGGCGACGTCAGGGTGTGTCGGCCCGAGCACCGCGCGACGACGGTCGAGCGCGAGCCGGAGAAGCGAGTCGGCACGCGGGAGCTTGCCGAGGTGCTGGTAGATGCCGGCGAGCGTGACGTACAACTCCGCTTGCACCGCCGGCTCGGCATCCAGTGTGCGCGCTTGCGCGAGACCGCGGTCGAGCAGCGTGACGACGTGGAGGCTGTCGGCGGGTCCGGCGGCCTTGTCGCCGCCCTGGAAGAGATCGAGCGTGAAGCGTTGGATGCGCTGCGCGCGCGACGCTTCGGCGAGCGCGTCGTTGCGCGCGCGGGCCAAGCGTGCCGTGTAGAACGCGACCAACCCGACGACCAACGCGATCGCGACACTCGCCGCCAGCACCGCTTCGCGATTGCGCCGTACGAACTTCCCGAGGCGATACGGCAAACTGTCCGGCCGAGCCTCGAGCGGCTCGCCGTCGAGAAAGTGATCGACGTCGCGAATGAGCGCGTCCACCGTCGCGTAGCGGCGCTGCGGATCGCGATGCATGGCGGTGAGACACAACACGTCGAGGTCTGACCACTCGGCCGGGCGCAGCGGCTGCCCGGCCTGGTCGCCGCGCTCGGCTGCGGGATTCTTGCGCGCTCCTATAGACGGCCGCTCCGCCTCGCGTTCCGACAGCGCGGCCTCGAGCGCATCCAGCTTGTCGCCCGGCTCGAACGGGATGCGGCCGACGAGCAGCTCGTACAGGATCACGCCGAGCGCGTAGACGTCCGTGTACGTGCCGATTCGTCCGCCGCGAATCTGCTCGGGCGCCGCGTACGCGGGCGTGAGCAGTCGCAGTCCGGTGCGCGTACGATCCTTTCGCGTCTCGAGACCGTCGAGCTGCTTCGCGATGCCGAAGTCGAGCAGCTTCACGATCCCGTCGTTGCCGACGAGAATGTTCGACGGCTTCAGGTCGCGGTGAACGACGAGATGGCGGTGCGCGTGCTGCACGGCCTCGCACACGTCGCGAAACAGGCGAACGCGTCCGACGATCGACGTCGAGTGGGCGCGGCAGTATTCCGTGAGCGGCGCCCCCGCGACGTACTCCATGACGAGCCACGGCGTGCCGTCGCCGAGCGAGCCCGCGTCGTACAATCGCGCGATGAACGGATGGTTCAACTGCGCGAGCGTCCGCTGCTCGCTGGCGAATCGCTCGCGGCGCGAGGGAGACAGCCAGGCGTCGCGCAAAATCTTGATCGCGGCGACCGCGCCGAGGTCGTCGCGCTCGGCGTGGTACACGACGCCCATTCCGCCTTCGCCGAGCATGCGCGTGAGCCGGTACGGTCCAAGGCGCTGACCCGCAATTCCATGCTCGCCGGTGTTGCCGAGCACCGAGTCGGCCGCCGCGCCGACACCGCGATCGAGCAGCGAGTCGTTGCGTGCGTCCTCGGCGAGGAGCGCCAGAGCGTCATCGACGAGCGAAGGGTCGTCCGCGCATTGCGCCTCGAGGAAGGCGCGTCGATCGGCGGGCGGCAGGTCCGCGGCGTCGTGGAACAGCGTCTGGACGCGCCCCCAGCGAGCGGCGTCCATCATCGACCGGCGCCGCCTGTGCGCAGCTCGCGCGCGAGCCAGGCTTTCGCGGCGCGCCAATCGCGCAACGCCGTGGACTCGGAGATGTCGAGAAGCTGCGCCGTTTCGGCGACGTCCATCCCGCCGAAGAACCGGCTCTCGACGAGCAGCGCTTGCCGGGGCTCGAGACGCGCGAGGTCGTTGAGCGCCTCGTCGAGCGCGACGAGGTCGTCCGCCGTGGAGCTGGTCTCCTGAAGCGAGTCGTCGAACGTGACGACGACGGCGCCCCCGCCGCGTTTTTCGGAGCGGCGGCGGCGCGCCGCCTCGATCAGCACCTGGCGCATGGCGCGCGCGGCGATGCGCTTGAAGTGGAGGCGGGAGGTGTTGGCGACGCCCGGCGATTCGCGGAGCTTGAGCCACGCTTCGTTGACGAGCGCGGTGGGACTGAGCGTGGCGCTTGGGTCGTTGCGGCGCACGGCGGCGGCGAGGCGTCGCAGCTCTTCGTAGGTGGCGCTGAAGAGATCGTCGAGGGCGCGCGCGTCGTCGATTCGGCCTGCGAGTTCATTCCCGGCGTCGGGACGGGACCCGTCAGCCACGTTGCTCTCCGGTAGGTGTGACGGTTTCCGACCCCCCACCGCGCAATGGGGAGTACGACGAGCGGCCCGTCAAGGGCTGCGGCACCTCTGGTCTATTGTTACCGTATCGTATATCTTCGGCCCCGCAAGGGCTGGATTCCCTCCTCACACCTCCCCGTCCCTCACCTGTCAGGAGAATGACCATGCGACGTTTGGCAGCTCATGTCTCGACCCTAGCCCTCGCGACCGCGTGCCTGGCCCTGGCAGCGGCACCCGCTGCGGCCCAGGCGAAAGGCGCGGCGAACTTCTCGATGGGCTACACGGACGTCGGCCCCGTCGTGGGCATCGGCGGAATCAATGGCGCGAGCGCGTCGTTCGGCGGCCGCTTCGAGCACGCGATCAAGCCGCTGCCCGACCTCGGCAACGGAACGCTCGGCATCCAGGCCGCGTTCGACTACTACTCGTGGGGACAGGATTTCGTCGGGTACAGCTTCAGCTACAAGTACATCCCGATCGGCGTTACGGCGAACTACCACTTCAAGCTCGACGAGCCGAAGATCGATCCGTTCATCGGCGCGGGGCTTGGCTACAACATCGTGAGCTGCAACGGTACGGGCGCGTTCGGGAACGTGAGCTGCGGCTACAGCAGCGGCCTGTATTTCATCGGGCGCGTGGGCGCGCGCTACTTCTTCGCGCCGAAGATGTCGATCTACGCCGATGCGGGCGCCGGCGGCGCCGCGTTGAACGTCGGCTTGATGTTCAAGGTGCAATAGTGGCTTGACGGCCGCCGTCCGCCGCGGTTACCTGAGTGTCTGTGACACTCACGGGGAACCTCGGTGACGAAACGACCGTCTGACACTACAGAATTTCGGACCCACCCGAGTGCGGACCCTTCCAGCGCTGACGTAACGCTGGAGGGGTCTGCTTTTTCACGCCGCGGCTTCATCGTCGAAGCCGGGCGGCTCGGGCTCCTGATGTACGCGACGCCCCGCCTCGGCGGTGCGCTCCTGAGCGGATCTTCTCCGCTCTCCGATCTCCGTACTCGTGCGGCCTCGCCGCAGCAGCAAGTCGCGACGCTGGCGACTGGGCTCAAGTGGCGCATGCTCGGCCCCTTCCGCGGCGGACGCACCGATGCGGTGTGCGGGGTTCACGGCCGGCCGAACGAGTTCTACTTCGGCGCGGTGAACGGCGGCGTGTGGAAGACGATCGACGCTGGACGCGTCTGGGAGCCGATCTTCGACTCGCAGGCGGTCGCGTCGATCGGCGCGCTGGCGGTCGCCCCCTCGGCGCCCGACACCGTTTACGTCGGCTCCGGTGAATCGACGCTGCGCGACTCGACGGGTTTCGGCAACGGCATGTACAAGTCGACCGACGCCGGAAAGACGTGGACGCACATCGGCCTCGACGACACGCAGCACATCGGCAAGGTCGCGGTTCACCCGAAGAATCCGAACATCGTCTTTGTCGCGGCGATTGGTCATTTGTATGCGGCGAGCCCGGAGCGCGGCGTGTTTCGCACGCTCGATGGCGGGAAGACATGGAAGAAGGTCCTGTACAAGGACGAAAACGTCGGCGCCGTCGAGGTGGTGATCGATCCGTCGAATCCGCAGATCGTGTACGCGGGTCTTTGGAATACGCGGCGCCCACCCTGGTACACGTACGCGCCGACGAATGGCCCGGGCGGTGGGATCTTCAAGTCCACCGACGGCGGCAACACGTGGAAGCAACTGACCAGCGGCCTGCCGAAGGAGGGAATCGGCAAAACAGGCATCGCCATCGCGCCGAGCAATCCGCGGCGCGTGTACGCCGTGGTCGATTGCCTCGTGGCCGATCCGAACGCGCCGCCGCCCGCGCAGGGCGGAGGTGGTGGGGGGGGAGGGCGAGGCGGTGGGAATCCGCAGTGCGCCCAACCGCAGCCGCCTCCGGGGCAGGGTGGTTTCTTCCGCTCGGATGACGGCGGTACGACGTGGACGAAGCTGTCGAACGATCAGGCCCTTTGGGGACGCGGCTGGTACTTCGAGCACGTCGTCGTCGATCCCAAGAACGCCGACAACGTTTATGTGTCGAACGTATCCGTATCCAGATCAAAGGACGGCGGCCACAGCTGGGTGGCGCTCCGCGGCTCGCCTGGCGGCGACGACTACCATCAGCCGTGGGTGTCGCCCGACGATTCGAACACGATGATCGTGGCGAGCGACCAAGGCACGATCATCACGCGCAACGCCCTCACCGACGATCCGCGCGACGTCACGTGGAGCTCGTGGCTCAACCAGCCCACCGCGCAGATCTATCATCTCTCCGTCGACTACCGATTCCCGTATTGGGTGACGGGTGCGCAGCAGGACTCCGGCGCCGTCGCGGTGAGATCGCGCGGCAAGTTCGCCGAGATCTCGATGCGCGACTGGGAGCCGATCGGCGCGGGCGGCGAGAGCGGCTACACCGCCGGCGATTCGCAGCATCCTGGAATCATCTTCGGCGGCACCGGCCAGCGGTTCGACCTCGAGAGCAATACGGCGGTCGGCGGCACGACCGCGCCGCGCACGCCCGACTGTGCGCGCGCCGATTGGACGCAGCCGCTCGTCTTCTCGAAGGCCGACCCGAAGGCGCTCTATTACTCCAATCAATACGTGTTCAAGACGGTCGACGGCGCGGCGACGTGGACGCAGATCAGCCAGGATCTCACGCGCCCCGATCCGGGCGTTCCGCCGAATCTCGACGCGGCGGCCGCGGCGCAGGTGGATCGCAACGGCAAGCGCGGCGTCGTCTACACGATCGCACCCTCGCCGCTCGCCGCGCCGACGTTGTGGGTCGGCACGGACGACGGCCTGATTCACGTCACGACCGACGACGGCAAGACGTGGCAGAACGTGACGCCGAGCGCGCTCACGCCGTGGAGCCGTGTGACGACGGTCGACGCGTCGCATTTCGACGCGAACACCGCGTACGCGAGCGTGGACCGGCACCAGCTCCAGGATTTCGAGCCGTACATCTATCGCACGCGCGACATGGGCAAGAGCTGGCAGAAGATCACCAACGGGCTGCCCGCGGGCGTATACGTGCACGTCGTGAAGGAAGATCCCGAGCGGCGTGGCCTGCTCGTCGCGGGCACGGAGCGCGGCGCGTTCGTTTCGCTCGACGACGGCGACAGTTGGCAGCCGTTCCAGATGAATCTTCCGGTGACGTCCGTGCGCGACTTCGAGATTTACAACAACGATTTGATCGTCGGAACGCACGGCCGCGGATTCTGGGTCGTCGACGACATCAGCCCATTGCGCCAGATCAATGCGACGGTTCTCGCGGCCAACGCGCATCTGTTCAAGCCGGCGGACGTGGTCTATTTGCCACAGGGCGGCGACAACGGCACGCCGCTCCAGAAAGACGAGCCGCAAGCGGCGAACTCCGCGTTCGGCGCGGCGATCGACTACTACCTCAAGAGCAACGCGTCGGGCCCCGTGTCGGTCGAAATCGTCGACGCGACGGGCAGCGTCGTTGCGACGTTCTCGAGTACCGCGCCGCAGGGTGGAGGAGGCGGTTTTGGCGGCCGCGGCGGACGAGGCGGCGGCATCCCGAACACGTCCGCCCTCTGGCGTCCGGCGCCCGAACCCTTCGCGACGACGGCCGGGGTGCATCGTGTGACGTGGACGCCAGTGGCCGGCGGTGGAGGGCGCGGCCGCGGTGGTGGCGGAGGACGCGGTGGGGGCGGAGGCACGCTCACCGGAACGTTCACGGCACGACTCTCGGTCGGCGGCCAGACGTACACGCAGACGTTCAACGTGAGGGAAGCGCCGCAGAGGCCGCACTGAGGGTGGACGGGGGACCGGTGGACAGGCGGATGGCCGGAACAGAGTGCGTCCTAGCTCCGGGCGCGGTCGGTAGCTGTCACCGAGTGCAGCGGCAGACGATGAAGAATGTTCCCGTCCACCCGTCCACCTGTCCAACCGTCCACCTACAGCTGGCCGACGAGTGGTCCCCACTCGTCGACCAGCTTTTTATACGCAGGATCGTCGTAGCGCGACGGCAGAAACCATCGCGCGTACTCGGGCAGCTTCTCACCCGCGACGTGCAGGGACACCAGCTCGCCGCTCGCGTGCGCCGACATCACTCCCATGCCCGAGAGAGCGCCGAGCACGAACACGCCCTCGATCGGCAGGGGGCCGATCAGCGGACGGTTCTCCGGTGTCTTGCAGTAGAAGCCGCCGTCGATGAACCCGTGGTCCGCGGCGCCCTCCGCGACGTACGGTGCGAGGCCGGGCACCATGCGCGCCGCCCCGCGCAGCACGACGCCGGCGTAGGACCGGTCGAAGCTCGGCGGCCAGGAAAATTCCCTTGGCTCGGTTTCGAATGTCCAAATGAGATAAAGCTCATCGCCGTAGCCGAGGTCGATCGGGCGGATGTGGACGCCAGCCGGGCGCGATTCGCGCTCGCCGTCCAAGTGGACCGGGTCGCTCCAGATGAGAAACGGCGCGTCGCGGCCGACCGCCCGTCGCGGATCGCGCAGCGTCATCTTGGCGTGCAGCTCGCTGAATACCGGCAGATCGACGCCGAGCAGCGTCGAGAACGCGGGAAGTCCTGGGCCCGCGGCGACGACGAGACAATCCGTGGTGATGGAGTTGCCCGACGCGAAGTGCACTTCGCGCACGCGCCCGCCGGCCGCGTCCACGCGAGTCACGCGCGCGCGGACGAACCGCGCGCCATTCGCCACGGCTTGAGAGAGCAGCCAGGATCCGAGCGCGACGGCGCTCAGCCAACCGGCGCGGCGCACGTGAAGAGCGCCGACCGTGTCGTCGGTGAGGTAGGGAAACGCGGCGCGCGCGGCGTCGCCGACGAGGAGATCGGCGCCCGTCGGCTGTTCGCCGAAGCCTTCGGCGGGGGCGGGTCGGTAGCTCGAGATGCTCGAGTGGCGGCGCACGTCGCCCATGCCGAACGACGATACCCGTTGTGCGGTCGCCTCGAGTTGCGTGAGCTTGTCCGGATTCGCCGTCGCGAAGAGATAGCCGCGCCGATTCATGCGGAACGCGTGGCCGCTCTCGGCCGACGTCTCCTCCAGCAGATCGATGCTGCGCGAGACGAGGCGCAGCATCGTGTCGTCGGGGCCGGGCCACCAGTTGCGATACGCCTGGGTGCCCTTGTCGCTCGTGAGCGTGAGCGGCTCGCGCTCGTCGACGATCGCCACGTTCTTGATGCCGCGGCGCACGGCGATGTGATAAGCCGCCGCGGCGCCGGCGATGCCGCACCCGCAGATGACGACGTCCGCCGTCGAGCGCATGGAGCCGAGCGCTAGCTCACGCGTCCGGCTCGCGCCGCGAACGCGCGAGCTGCTGCAGCTCCTCGAGGCCGGCCTTGCCGACGACGTGCTCGAACTCGTACGCCAGCATCTCGAGCGCCGTCTGCGTGCCGTTCGGGTCCGGGCCGCAGCACTGCGTCTCCTCCGGACACCACTCGGCGTCGAGCGTCAGCGTCGCGTCGGAGATCACGACGGGGAACGCCCGGCAGTAGAACGGCTTGAGTCCCGGCGACGACGACTCGGCGATCTGCAGCACGCAGCGGCGCTGGCTGTCGAGAAACACACACCCATGGCCCACCACCTGCGTGCCGACGCATTTCCCGGACGGAAAATCCGCGTCCTCGATCTGCTCGGTCTCGAACCAGCGCGACGGATCGTGCTCCTGCGTCGCCTCCATGTGCCCAACGACGAGAGCCGCTTCGCGCAGAATGCGGTCGCGATGGTCGAGGTCGACGTACACGCCGCCGCGGCAGCACTTCGCGCTGCAGTTCATCATCGAGCACGACGACGAAAAGCGTGTGGCGAAGACCTCGTCGTCGGCTTGGAGACGGGAGAGGTGGGAGAGGTTGTGGTGGTGGAGCGGATGGGTGACGTCAGTGTCTTGTTCGGACATGGCGGCGAAAACTAGAGAGCGGACGGATGAGTTGCGAGGTGGATCGCGGCCATTCGTGGGTCTGTCTCGGATGGGGGAGGACGGCTGGCCGCTCGACGTCGGACGTCTGATATCCGACGTCGGCCATCAGGCTAGGCGTGACACGGCGAACTAATTCAACGCAGGGTCTGTCGTCAGATGTCCGATATCAGACGTCCGATTTCCAGCGCGCAACCGTACTCACCTGTGCGATCGACCCCAGAGTGGCCGAGAAACCCCTGCGCAGTTACATGTACAGGCTCACTCACCTCGCGCAACAAGATGGCGTGCACCCAGTGTCACGGAATTGAATCCGAATTCGACACCCGCCTCGCCCAGCGCGAACTGCGGCGGTATCGTCGTCGCGGGCCGACACGGTCCACCAAGCTGCTGCTCGAGGCGCTCGAGCCGGCGCTGACTCCGGATTCGACGCTGCTCGACATCGGCGGCGGCGTTGGCGCGATCCATCACGAGATGCTCGACGCCGGCGCGGTGAGCGCCGTGCACGTCGACGCGTCGCCGGCGTACATCGCGGCGGCGAGCGAGGAAGCGACTCGGCGGCATCATCTCGAGGCCGTCGAGTTCATCCAGGGTGATTTCGTGACGTTGTCGCCGGGAATCGCTCCCGTGGAAATCGTGACGCTGGATCGCGTCATCTGCTGCTACCCGGACATGCCCGCGCTCGTTGGCGCCGCGGCCGACAAAGCCCAGCGCTTACTCGGCGCGGTCTTTCCGCCGAGCGTCTGGTGGATGCGAGTCGCCGTGTGGTGCGTCAACTATGTGATGCGGCTTCGCGATTCGGACTTCCGGGTTTTCGCGCACCCGACCGATGCGATCGAGGCCGTACTCAAGGAGCACGGCCTCGATCGAGCGACTCGAAGAAGGACGATCCTTTGGGAGGTCCGCACGTACACGAGATCTCGCGCCGTGTAGCGCTCCACCGTTTCCGTCAAACCGCCCATCTGTCCACCCGCTTACGTATCGTCCCTCGTCCCCTTCGTGATATTGCTGATTTGCAAGTCCCAGGCGAACGGGTCCGGTGTGTGATAGCTCTTGAATTTGGAAGTGTGAATGTCGCCCCCGCCCCCGGTATCGACCTGCAGGTGTTCCGGGTCCTGGCGGTTCGGCGTGCCGAGCCCGCGTTTCTTCAGCTCCGCCTCGACCTTGTCCGGATCGAACCCCTCGATGCCGAACGAGATGTGGTCGATGTTGACCGCGTTCCGGTTCCGAATGATCGCCCCGCCGATGTCGCCGATGTGGACCTGCGACTGATTTCCCGACGCGAAGCTGCGCGGCACCCAGCTCAATAGCGCCTCGTAGAACGCCACCGTCCGCTTGAAGTCGGTGCAACCATACGAGATGTGGTCGAGCCACACGGTCTTCCATCCGGTCGGCTCGAACGGCGCGGCCGCGGCGACCTTGCCGTTCGCCGGACCTTTGCGACGATTCGCCTTCGTGCCGTTCGTCAGCTGAATGTCGAAGCCGTCGGGATCTTGAATGCGGAAGGCTTTGTAGTCTCCGTTGTGATCGGCGACGGGATTGAGCCCGCGCTTCTTGAGCTCTGCCTCGACCTTGTTCGTATCCCAGGGCTCGATTCCCCAGGCGAACGCGGCGATGCGAGCCGTCGGCTGCGGACGGTTTCCTCGACCACCGCCCCGCCCGCCACCTCGCCCGCCGCCCGCGGTATCACCAGCCGGCACCGGCGCCGGCGGCGGTGCTGGAGGCGGCACGAAGCCGTTCACCATGATGACACCGCCGACGTCGTCGCCGATGTCGAGCACGGCCTGCTTTCCGTCATCGCTCCGCACCTTCCATCCCATGAGCGCCGAGTAGAACGCGGCGGCCTTGGGATAGTCGGTGCATTGATACGTGATGTGATCGAGCCACACCGTTTTCCAACCGGTCGGCTCGAACGGCGGAGGCAGATGCGTCGTGTCGGCCGGCGCGCGATTGCCGAGCCGCCCGCGTCCGCGGCCGGTCGTGTCTCCGCCTTGCGCGAACGACGACGCCGGAATCGCGATCGCCGCGACGCCGAGCGCGCGCAAAAGCTCGCGGCGCGAGATGAGGCCGCTATCGAATTCACGAAACAAACGATCGATCGGATTGTCCATCGGAGTCTCCTGGCTGGAGCAACTCGCTAGGTCACGCCCATCGTTGCGCCAAAATGAGTTGTGTCCGTTCACCCGTCCACCGGTCCACCCGTCCATCCGTCCATCCGTCCACCGGCCCACCGCCTACCGGCCAGCCGGCGCCCTCAGCGCGATGAACTCCCCCGAATACGGCCCGCCGCTCACCGCCACGACGATGTACTGCCGGCCGTTCACCGCGTACGTCATCGGCGACGCACTGATCGGGGCAGGGAGCAGCACAGAGCCCACCTCGGCGCCCGTCGCTTTGTCGTAGGCGCGGAGCATCGCGCCGCGCGAGCGCGTGGGAAGCGTCGTCACCTGCGGATCGCCGGCGATGACGAGCGTTTTGGTGACGAGCGTTCCGACGATGAAGCCCCCCTGTCCCGTGCGCGGAATCGTCATCCCTTTGAGCGCTTGATGCTCGCGCACCGCGTCGGGCGTTTCGCCGTGCGGCACCTGCCACGCGATCTCACCCTTGTCGAGGTTGATGGCCGTCATCGTTCCATAGGGCGGCTTGAAGATCGACAGGCCTTGCACCGCGAGACCGCCCATCCGTCCGCCGCCGGGCTGCGGCGCCATGCCGGCGATCCAATCCATGTCCGAGCGATCCTTGCTCGGCTGCACGAGACCGAGCACCACGGCCGCCGAATTCGACGACGCGACGTAGAACATGTGCGTCTCGGGATCGAAAGCGCCGCCGGGCCAGTTCGATCCTCCGTTCGTCGGGCCGCGCGCGAGTGTGGCGAGCGGTCCCTCGGCCTTGCTCACGACCGGCGGCGTGAAGATCGGGCCGAGCTTGAAGCGCGACGCCAGTGCCACCGCCTGTTCGTGCAGCTCCGGCGTGAAGTCGATCAGATCGTCGAGTGACGTTCCGTTCTTGGCGTATGCAGGCGGCTTGGTCGGCATCGGCTGCGTCGGCGAATACCACTCGCCGGGCACGTCGCCTTTCTCGACCGGCTTCTCGTCGATCGGCCACACCGGTTTTCCGGTGAGACGGTCGAACGTATACAAGATGCCCTGCTTCGTCGGCACGGCGACGGCTTTGATGGTCTTGCCGTCAACTTTAATGTCGGCGAGGATCGGCGCCGCGGGGATGTCGAAGTCCCAGATCGGATGGTGCACGATCTGGTAGTGCCACTTCTTCGCGCCTGTGCGGAGATCGAGACACACGAGGCTCTCGCCGTAGAGATCGTTGCCCGGACGATGTCCACCGTAGTAGTCACCGGTGGGCGACTCGACGGGCAGATACACGAGGCCGAGCTCTTCGTCGATCGTGACCTGCGACCAGACACCGGTGTTCCCGGTGTAGTCCGCGGAGCCGTTCAACCAGGTGTCGTAGCCCGGTTCGCCTTTCTGCGGAATCGTGTGGAAGATCCAAAGACGTTTGCCCGTCCGGACGTCGAAGCCGCGGACGTAGCCCTTATTGTTCTTGAAACTCTTTGGCGCGGTTCCCTCGCGAAACGCCGCGCCGATGACGACCACGTCTCGGCCGACGACCGGCGCTCCCTGGTAGCCGATTTCGCCCGTGACCAAGTCCGGCAGAATCGTCTGGTCGATGTCCATCTTGAGATCGACCGCCCCTTCCACGCCGAAGTTTGGAATCCGCGCCCCGGTCTTCGCGTCGAGCGCGATGAGCCGATAGCCTGGCGTGACGTACAGGATTCGCTCGTCGCGTCCATCGGTCCAGTACGCGAGACCGCGTCCCGACAGCAAACGAGGCGCGGCTGCGCCGCGTGGGCCTTCATCCTCTCGGTGCACCCACTTTTGCGCCCCGGTGACCGCATCGAGCGCGACGACCGCTCGGTTCGTTCCGCCGGTCGTGTAAAGGATTCCACCGATGACGAGCGGAGTGGACTCGAGCTTGTACTCGGGACGTGGGCCGAGCGAATCGGTCTTGAAGCGCCAGGCGACCTCGAGCGAGCTGAAGTTGCCGGCGCCGATCTGATCGAGCGGCGAGTAGCGAGATCCGCGCGTGTCGCCACCATAGCTCGGCCAGTCTCCGCGACTCGTTGTGAAGGGCGGAGTGCCCTGGCCGGGCAGCGGCCATGCGACGGCGATCAGTGCAACAGTTGTAAGCGTCAACCCGCGAATCGGTCGGCGAACGTCGCGCGCCATTCGTGTCCCACCCGGTGGCCAGAGGTCGGGGCGAATGATGGCGCGGCGCAGCGAAAACCGGAATGCCGCGCGTAGTCTGGCGTCCCCCGGTGTTTATTTGCAGGCTTAGCGGAACTCCCCTCCCCAACCAAGGCCATAGAGACGCAGGATGTCCCGAGCGATGATCGTGGGCGCCGTCGCCCTCCTCGTTGCTGCCCAGGCAGGGTGGATCGTCGCGCTCCTCGTCAGCAGGACGCGCCGCCGGCGGACGGAGGCGCGCAACAACGCGATTCTCCGGGCGCTGCCCGACCTCATGTTCGTCCAAACGCGCGACGGCGTTTACGTCGACTACAGCGCGAAGGACGACGCCTTGCTCTTCGTTCCGCCCTCGCAGTTCATGGGGCGAAACATGCGCGACATTTTGCCGCCGCCGTTGACGGCGCTGTTCGAGGAGAAGTTCAAGCGCTTGTTGGCGGGCGAGGAACCGGTCTTCGTCGAATACGAGGTACCGCTCCCGTCAGGCGAAACGGGGGCGTTCGAGGCGCGTTGCGTCCGCTGCGAATCGAACAAGATCCTCAGCATCGTGCGAGACGTCACCGTCGAGAAGCGGGCGATCAAGGAACTGCACAACGCGCAGCTCGAGTTGCTCCGCGCCTCGAAGCTCGCGACGTTGGGCGAATTCGCCGCGTCGATCGCGCACGAGCTCGCGCAGCCGCTCACCGCGATCATGGCCAACTCGCGCGCCTCGCTGCGTTTGCTCGAGCGCGAGTCGAAGGACCTCGCCGAGGTCCGGCGTAGCCTGCACGACGTCCTCGAGTCGTCGCGTGTCGCGCGAGACGTGATCCATCACACGCGCCACTTGTTTGGCCACGGCGATCCCGAGCAGGCGCCGATCGATTTGGCCTCGATCGTCAACGAAGTCTGCATGATGGTCTCGTCGACGCTCGCCGAGCATCGCATCGCGCTCGAGGTGCAGCTGGACGTCAACGACGGCACCATCCGCGGCGACCGTATCCAGCTTCGCCAAGTGATCCTCAACCTGATCAGCAACGGGATCCAGGCGATGGAGGAGCTCGAGGGAGAGCGTACGCGGCGCCTCACGATCTCCGCGGGCGTCAACCCGGACCGCACGGCTCGCTTGACCGTGAGCGACACCGGCATCGGTCTCGCGAACGTCGACCGCGAAAGGATTTTCAGCGAGTCTTACACCACCAAGCCCGACGGTATGGGCTGGGGTCTCTCGATCAGCCGCTCGATCGTCGAGGCGCACGGCGGGCATCTTTGGGCGGAGCCGAATGCCGGGGGCGGGGCAAGCTTCTCGTTTACGTTGCCGATCCCGTCCTAACGGCGCTGACGTCCTAACGGCGCTGACGTCCTAACGGCGCTGACGTCCTAACGGCGCTGACGTCCTAACGGCGCTGCCGTCCCAACGGCGGCGAAAACAGCACGTGCCGTACGGATCAGTCTCGGAGTTGGGCAGCTTCGGCGTTCGGTAGTTTCGGGGTTCGGCAGTCTTCGGCGTTCGGTGGTCTCGGGTTTCGGGAGTCTCGGGTTTCGGGAGTCCAATACCCTTGCCTCCCGCTGGCCCAAGCGGCCAACTTCACGCTGCCCCTATCCGTCGAGAGGGACGACCGGCGTGCGACTCGTGATCAAACGGTGCGTGGCGTGCGCGTTTGCGGCCATCCCTGTGGTCATCCCAAGGGTGGCCGTTGCTCAGGCATCTCTCTCCCCGGCGGCGCCGAGCGGCCAGAGCGCGACCCCAGCGTTCGAGGGGTGGTACAAGAATCCGGACGGGAGCTACAGCATCTCGTTCGGCTACTACAACCGCAACACGACCGAAGTCCTGTCGGTGCCGATCGGGCCTGACAACTTCGTCAGCCCCGGAAACGCCAATCAGGGACAGCCGGCCTATCTGTATCCGCGCCGAAACTGGGGCGTGTTTGCGGTCAGAGTGCCGGCCGATTTCGGCGACCAGAAGAAAGTCGTCTGGACGATCAAAGTTCACGGCCAGACGTTCTCCGTTCCCGGCAGTCTGCGCGAGGAATGGCAGATCGACGCGCTCGAAGGTGAGGCGGGCTCGAACAACACGCCGCCGTCACTCAGCTTCGACGACGGAGGCGCGCAAGGGCGCGGCCCGGCGGGGATCACGGTCGAGCGATCGGCCGCGGTGGGCAAGCCGCTCTCGATCACGCTCACCGCGGTCGACGACGGAGCCGGTGTCGGAGCGCTCTCACGCGGTGGGGCCCCGGTGGTCGTGACGTGGTTCACGCATCAAGGCCCGGCCCAAGTCGTCTTCTCGCCCGCGAGCACGCGTCTCACCCCGACCGGCGGGAAGGCGACGACGACGGCGACCTTCAGTCAGCCCGGTGACTACGTACTTCGCGTGCGCGCGAACGACTCCGATGTCACAGCCGCGGGACACGCGCAGTGCTGCTGGACCAACGCATTCGTCAAAGTGAGGGTGACGCCATGAGGCTGTACACCTCGACTCTCGCCGTTGTGGGCGTCGTTTCGCTGGCACTGCCGGCGGCGCTGTACCGCCCGAAGCCCGCAGTCGCGACGACGCATCGCGACATCACGTACGCGAAGGACGTCGCGCCGATTCTCCAGCAGAAATGCCAGGAATGCCATCAGCCGAACTCGATCGCGCCGATGTCGCTCCTCACGTACAAGGACGCGGTCGACAACGCCGATGCGATCAGAGAGAAGGTCGCGAACCGTTTGATGCCGCCGTGGCACATCGACAAGACGGTCGGCATCCAGAAGTTCAAGAACGATCGCAGCCTCACCGACGAGCAGATCGCCACGATCGTGAACTGGGTCGACGACGGCACGCCGCGCGGCAATCCGTCCGACGAGCCGCCGCCGCGCGCGTTCGCCGATCCGAATCGCTGGCAGCTCGCCGACAAGATGGGCGGACCGCCGGATCTCGTCATCCGCTCGACGCCGTACACGTTGGCGGCGCACACGCAGGACAAGTGGTTCCGCCCGACGATCGAGACCGGACTCACCGAGCCGCGTTGGGTCCGCGCGATGGAGATCAAGCCCGTGCGGCCGGGCGATCGCAAAATCGTTCACCACGTGCTCGCGTATCTCATTCAAGACGAGCCGGAGGTCACCGGCCTCGCCAGCACCGCTCACGACCATCAGATGAACCCCGGCCTGTTCATGGAATGGGCCGTCGGCAAGACGGGGCAGATCTACGAGAAGGACGCCGGCAAGCTGATGCTCCCCGGCTCGAAGATCCGGTACGAGATCCACATGCACGCCATCGGCGAGGAGTACAAGGACAGCCAGGTCGAGCTGGCGATCTATTTCTACCCGAAGGGCTTCGTCCCCAAGCATCGCACGGTGCTGACGATGTTCAACGTGGCGCGAAACTCGGATCTCGACATTCCGCCCAATGAGAAGACCATAACGCAGAACTTCTACGTGCTGCAGGCCCCGGCGCGTCTGGAAAATTTCCAGCCGCATATGCACATGCGCGGCACGGCGATGTCGCTCGAGGCGATCTATCCCGACGGCCGCAAGGAAGTGCTGAGCCAGGTCAAGAACTTCCAGTGGAATTGGCACATCAACTACGTCTATGCCGACGACGTCGCGCCCCTTCTTCCCAAAGGCACGACGCTCGCCTTCACGGCGTGGCACGACAACACCGCCGCCAACAAGAACAACCCCGATCCGAACCAGTGGGTCGGCTGGGGCGACCGGACGGTGGACGAGATGGCCCACAACTGGATCGACGTGACCTATCTCGAGCAGGCCGAATTCGATTCGCTGGTCGCGGCCCGGAAGGTTACAGCGAGACCGAGGGTGATACCGTAGTAGTACGTCTGACGCGCTGATGACTGCCGAAAGCCGAGACTGCCGAAAACCGAAACTGCCGAAGACCGAAACGACCGAAAGCCGAAGCGGCGAAACCGCCCAAGGCCGACCTGCCGAAAGCCGAAACTGCCGAAAGCCGAAAGCCGAAAGCCGAAACTGCCGAAAGCCGAAACTGCACCCGCCCCAACTTCTCTCATCCGCGTAGGAGCTTTCTCGTGGCCGATCCGACTCCCCTTTTCGACGCCTACGATCGCGGCACGCTCACGCGTCGCCAACTTCTTCAAGCGCTCGGCCTCGCGGCCGTCTCGCTGCCCCTCTCGCGCGCGTTCGGGCAAGGGCAGTGCGCGGGGCGCGACCGCGACACGTCGGCGGCGTGCATCAAGACGCCGATGAAGGCGCCGTTTGAGCCGACCGGCTTCAAGACCGTGCTGCTCGACCATTTCAACATGCAGGTCACGGACGCCGAGAAGGAGGCTGCGTTTTACGCGGCCTTCCTGGGCTGGAAAGTGCGCAGCAACGACGGGAAAGAGATCTACATGGACATCGGCGACTGGGGCGGCGTGCGCATTCGCGGCGGCTACACGCCACCCGCGCGCGGCCAGGGCCAGGGTGGTCGGGGTGGGGGCGGGGGCGGGGGCGCAGCGCGACAGGCTGGTGATACGAGCGGCGGCCGCGGCGGCGGCGGCGGTGCCGGCCGCGGTGGTGGTGGCGGCGGCGGCGGTGGACGCGGTGACGACCCGAGCCACATGGCCGCGTGCACGACTCCTCGAGTCGCCGGGATCGAAGGCGGCGGCGCACTCTGGGACGGCTTTGCTTGGGGCATCGAGCCGTGGGACACGAACAAGGTCGAAGCGGCGCTCAAATCGCGCGGCCTCAATCCCGTCGCGGACCACAGCGGCGACGACTTCCGCAGCTTTCACGTGAAGGACCCGGACGGGATGGACGTCTGGATCACCAACGGCAACAAGAAAAATCGCCGCAAGGGACCCGCGAACGGAAAGCTGAACGTCGATTTGCCCTTCGAGCCGACGGGTTGGAAGACGATGTACCTCGATCACATCTCCTATCAGTGCACGAGTTACAAGGAGACGGTCGCGTTCTATGAGGCGTTGCTTGGTTGGAAAGGGTTGGGCGACGAAGGCAGCCAGAACGAGACGCAGATCTCGAAGGAGATCGGTGGACTGCTGATTCGCAGCGGCCAGAACGGCAACGCGTTCGCGCCGGGCTTCGTGATGCCCGCCCAGCGTCGCGCCGTCATGAATCACATCTCGTTCGGCGTCTCGCCGTTCGACGCGGACAAGATGTGGGCCGAGATGTGCAAGCGCGGGCTGTCAGCTCGCGTCGATACCGGCGCGATCAACTCGTCGCCACCGCTCGAGCACGACATCCACACGGCCACGTACAAGAGCTTCCACACGCGTACGCCGAACAATTATGACTTGCAATTCAGCGCGAAGACTTCGGCCGACATGAAGACGGGGCCTGGATGACCTCACCGCACATAGGAGCGCTGACGTCCCTGAGGGCGCTGACGTCCTGAGAGCGCTGACGTCCTAACGACGCTGACGTCCTAACGACGCTGACGACCGAGAAGCGCAGTGGGGGAATCAGCGCTGTAAGGGGCGCTCTAAGGACTTCAGCGCTCTAAGGACGTCAGCGCTCTAAGGACGTCAGCGCTCTAAGGACGTCAGCGCTCTAAGGACGTCAGCGCTCTAAGGACGTCAGCGCCCTAAGGACGTCAGCGCCCTAAGGACGTCAGCGTCGTTACGCAGTTCGGCCGCCTCTACCGCTTACGGCCGAATCGCGGGCGCTGGCGTATACCGTCGTCCGAAGTTGTAATCCGCCCACGACAAGAAGTACTTCCAGTTCGGCCCGTCCGTGTGGCCGCCGTCGTGCTGTCGCCATGCGAGCTGCCCGTCGAGCAGTCCGACGTTTACTGGCGGCATCTTCTCCTTCGCGTAGTCGTCGGATACCCCGAGGGTCTTGGCGCCGAGCAGACGAAACGCCGGCTGGGCGGCGACGGCGGCCATGTAGCTGCCTTGGTGGTCGAGCCACTTCGCGTCGCCGCGTTCGGGGACGCCGTAGCTCACGAACGTGAGACGCGGCGCGCAGAGCGCGAGCAGTTCGTGGGAATCGACAGGCAGGTCGCCGGCGTTCTTGCTGCCGAAGGTGGCGTCCGAGGCGCCGTACTTGAGGAAGTTGCCGGCCATCCAATGATACTCGCCCGTGCCGGTGAGATTCTCGACAGCCTCACCCCAGTTGCGACGGTTGAGCTTCGCGCCGCCTTCGCCGGACGAGCCGATGAGAACGAGCGCGAACCGTTCGTCGAACGCCATCGCGACGAGTGCCGCCTTGCCGTAGCGCGACACGCCCTCGACGCCGACCTTGGTCGCGTCGACCGCGTTGTCGGTCTGGAGATAGTCGAGCACGCGCGACGCACCCCAGCCCCACGCCCGTAACGCGCCCCAGTCGTCGGGCTTCCTCGGTTGTCCCGTGTTCGTGAGACCGATGATTCCCTTCGTCAGCCCCGCGCCGTTGTCGGTCTGAACGGCGGTTGGATTCAAGAATACGAATCCCCACCCGTCGAGAATGAGTTGCTCCGCCGCGGGTGCGTCGCTGCCGGGCGCCGGTGGCGGAAAGTTGAACGCGGGACGAGTCGCGGGGGGCGGCGTCGGCCGCCCGAGCGCTTGATCGAGATTTCCACCGCGGAACATGATCATCACCGGGACCGGTCCCTTCGCATCAGCCGGCACGACGAGCGTCGCGGGAATGTCGACGGTGATCTCGGGATACGCGGCGTTGTCGACATGACCGGTGAGCTGCTTGCCAAGTACGCGTCGCCCCGCGATGGTCGCCGTGTCGGTCGCGACGACGCTCCACGTCAGTCGCGGCACGTTCTTCGGAATCCGACCGTATACCTCCCTCTCGAAATCCTCCACCAACTCGGCGCGACGCCGGGTCCAGAGCGCGGGACTCGTGACCTTGCGTCCGTCCTTCATCGTGAGAAGGTCCGGCAGGTTGGGAAAAGGATTCGCCTTGGCTTCGTCGTAATTCGCGTGATTCGCATCCTGCTCGTTGCCGCTCGGTCCCGGCCTCAGCGCCTTGATCCCGAGCTGCTCCATCATCTGCTGGTGGTCTTCGGCCGCCGTCCACGCCTTGGACGCGGAGACGCTTGCGTTCGCGGGCGAGCCCGCCTGCTGCGCGCGCGCGTCGGTCGCGGCGAAAGTCAGCACGAGAACGAGCTCCGGCGCGATTGCAGCGAACGTTCGAGCACGATTCGGCATGGTGGACCTGGCGCGCGACGGTGAGTTGCCGGGTGATCTGACGACTTCCAAACTATCGCTCATTCTTGGGGTGGACGGGTGGATGGGTGGACGGGTGGACAGATGAGAACATCAGGCTCCGCGATAGTTGCGCGTCTCGCGCTCGTTGCGGCGATCCGCGGCGGAAGCGAAAACTCAGACCGGAACGGATGACGGTACGAGGGCGGCGACCAACTCGTCGACGTCGATCGGTTTGACCAGGTGGACCGCGAAGCCGGATGCGTCGCTGCGATAGCGGTCCTGTGGTTGGCCGTAGCCGCTCAGCGCGATGAGCGTGGGCGGCGTGTCGGAAAGACGGGCGCGAAGCTCTCGCGCCAGCGTGTAGCCGTCCATCGTCGGCAGGCCGATGTCGAGAATGGCGAACTGCGGCCGGAACGACTCGGCGACTTCGATCGCCTCGATCGGATTCCGAACGGCGCGAACGTCGTAGCCGAGTACGGACAGCAAACGCGACAACCCCTCGACGACGTCGCTATGGTCGTCGACGAGCAGAACGCGCGCGCTCGTTGAAGTCGTGTCATGCGCGTCCTGCTCGGAGGCGCTGGCTGTCGCACCTCCCGACGTCGCCGCGCTCGGCAGGCGAATACTGAACTCGGCCCCTTTTCCCGGCCCGTCGCTGTGCGCCGTCGCGGTTCCACCGTGCAACTCGGTGAGCGTGCGAACGAGCGACAATCCGATACCCAGTCCGCCTCCGGCACGGTCGGGTCCGCGCGCGCCTTGCACGAACGAGTCGAACATGTCCGGGAGGAGCGACGTGTCGATGCCGATCCCGGTGTCGCGTACGCGAAGCACGACGTTGTCGTCTTCGCGCGCGCCCGTCACGGTTACGACGCCGCCGGGCGGCGTGTAGCGCGCGGCGTTCGAGAGCAGATTGTCGACCACCTGCGTCAGCCGCACCTCGTCGCCCTCGACCTCGAGTCCCAATTCGGGAATCGAGACCTCGAGGCGGTGACTCCGCTCCTCGAAGAGCGGCGACGTCGATTCGACCGCGCGCGACACCACCGCGGCGAGATCGAGCCGCTTTTTCGAGAGGTTGACCGTTCCGCGAGCAACGCGTGACAGGTCGAGCAGGTCGTCCACGAGGCGCACGAGGTGTTTCACCTGCCTGACGATGACGTCGACGTCTTGCCGGCCTTCCGCGTCGACTTGGCGCTCGAGAAGCCGCGCGGATGTGAGGATCGGCGTCAACGGATTGCGAAGCTCGTGGGAGAGCAGCGCGAGGAACTCGTCCTTCAGGTGATCGGCCCGCCGGAGCGCATCCTCATTCGCCCGTTGAGACGTTACGTCCGTGACCGAGTTCACCAAACAGGGCACGCCGTCGATTTCGGACTTCGCGCTCGAGAGGGCGACTCGGATCATCTGGCCGTCCTTTCGCCGCTTCGTGAGCTCCACGCTCGGACGCAACCCGGCGTTCAACGATTCGACAAACGCCACGCGTTCTTCGGCGGACCAGATTCCGAGCTCCACGGACGTTTTGCCGAGCAACTCTTCGCGGCTGTAGCCGAAAAGCCTGCCCAGCGCGTCGTTGACCGTGAGGAAGCGTCCGTCCGATGCGCGCGTGATGGCGAGAGCTTGTGGGCTCAGGTCGAATACGGTTTCGAATCTTCGCTCCGAGGCCCGCAGCGCGTCTTCGGCGGCATGGCGGTCGTGGATGTCGATTGCCACGGCGAGCCAACGCACGACCTTGCCGCTCGAGTCGCGCAGCGGTGAGCTGCGTCCAAGGTGCCACCGATACTCGCCGTCCCGATTCCGAATGCGATACTCGATTTCGAACTGCGTCTCGGTTTCGAGCGCGTGAGCCCAACGGCGCCACAGCTCGTCGCGATCGTCCGGATGCACGGGTTCGAGCGCTCCCTTGTCGGTGAGCGTCTGCTCTTCCGTCAGCCCCGTGAGCTCGAACCAGCGATCGTTGACCCACTCGAGCTCCCCCTGTGCGTCCGCCGTCCAGATGATGTGGGGCAGGGCGTTGGCGAGCGCGCGATCGGCGGAATCGCCTTGCTCGCGCGGCGCAAATTCGTGGTGATCCTGAGGTTGGGTCTCTGGCATCACGGCGTCGAGGGATTCTCGGAGTATGGTTCCCGCGCGCCCGCGTCGCCAGCGCATCGGGTCATTTCCCAACCAAGCGGGCGCGACGCCTGTCTCAATCCCGGAGTTTCCCCGGGAGACGACCGTGATCTTTCGTGACGCGTTCTTTGCCGTGCGCGCGTGGCGCCGCCGGCCGACCCTGGCCGCGATCGCCATCGCCACGATCGCCATCGGCATCGGGGCGGCCACATCCATTTACAGCGTGGTCGACGGCGTCCTTCTTCGACCGCTGGCGCTGCCCGAGCCCGGACGACTCGTCGCGATCTGGCAGACGTATCCGCAGTGGAAGAAGAACGAGATCCTCGCGTCGATGTGGGAGAACATTCCGCTGTCGCAGCCCGAATTCCGCGATCTCGCTCGCGAGCAAACGTCGTTCTCGAGCGTCGCCATGTGGAGCAGCGGACGGGCAATACTTTCGGTTGGCGAACGATCTCAAGAGATGCGCACCATTCGGGCGAGCGGGTCGCTGCTCGCGACGCTCGGCGTGTCTCCCATCGTGGGGCGCACCTTCTCGCCCGACGAGGACACCCCGACCGGCGCCAAGGTCGCGCTAATGTCGTACGAGGTTTGGCAGAGCGACTTCGCCGGTGCGCGCGACATCGTCGGCCGAGTCGTACGGCTGGACGACGTCCCGTTCTCCATCGTCGGCGTGCTGCCGCCGGGGCTCACGCTGGGACGCACGGGGCAGATCGTGGGCGCCAGCACCGCGCCGATCGGATTCTGGGTCCCCGTGGGGCAGGACGCGAACGACTACTCCGAGCGCACGAATCACAGCTACAAGGCGATCGGGCGACTCGCTCCCGGTGCCACGATCGATCGAGCTCGCGCCGACGTCGCGCGGATTCTGTCGCCGACCGCAAAGGACCAAGCCGACAAAGGCACGCGGGTCGCCGAGTGGCAGGTCGATCAGACGCGCGACGCGCGTGGGCCGCTCTATGTGTTGTTGGCGGCGGCGGGACTGCTGCTGCTCATCAGCTGCGTGAACGTGGCCACGCTGTTGTTGGGCGAGGCGGCCGCCCGCGAACAAGAGATGGCCGCGCGCGCCGCGCTCGGCGCATCGACGCGGCGACTGGTGGGCCAACTGTTGGTCGAGAGCATCTCGCTCTCACTCGCCGGACTGGTGTTCGGCGCGGTTCTGTCGTGGTGGGGCACACGGATCCTGGTCGCCATCGCGCCTCCGCGAATCCCGGGTCTCGCCGACGTGCGGGTGGACGGACGCGTCCTCGCCGTGTCGCTCTTCGTGTCGCTCGCGACGGGCGTGCTCTTTGGATTGGCGCCGGCGCTGACGTTGTCGCGGTCGCGGCCGGGTACGTTGTTGCGCGGCGGCGGCGGACAGAGCGCTCGGGGCGGCGCCGCTCTTCAGAGAACGCTCATCGCCGTTGAGCTCGCGCTGTCCGTAGTGCTGCTCGTCGGCGCCGGGCTGTTGACGCGCACGCTCCAGCGGATCTCTCGAGTCGATCCGGGGTTCCGGACCGAGCATCTCATCTACGACCAGCCGTCGTTACCACGTGTGGCGTATCGCGACTCCAACCTTACGCGCGCGTTCCAATCGGCGGTGATCAGGCGTCTCGCCGCGCTGCCCGGCGTGACCGCCGTAACGGCCGGCGACCAACCGCCGTTCAGCGGAGGGTCGTCGAGCAGCAGAGTCCTACCCGAAGGTGAGCCCGAGCAAGGTCCGGGCGGCGGCCCTCGTGACACCGGCCCGCGCCACGAGGCGCAGCAACGCGTGACGATCCCCGGCTACTTCGCCACCGTCGGCATTCCACTCAGAGCGGGGCGCGACTTCACGGACGCGGATCGCGCGGGAGCGCCGCTCGTCGTGATCGTGAGCAGCTCGCTGGCGCGCCGCGATTTTCCCAACGAATCGGCCGTCGGCAAGCGGGTGAAGTATCAGAACGAGTGGCGCACCATCGTTGGTGTCGTCGACGACGTCCACTTTCAGCGGTTGTCGAGCGACGTTCAGGCGACCGTCTACACGCCCGTGGCGCAGCGACGCGGTTCGTGGGTCCTGTCGCTGCTCGTTCGCACCACGGATGACCCCGCCGCTCTCGAACCGCAGGTGCGGAAGGTCGTCGCCGAGCTGGCGCCGCCCGCGACGACGCAGCGCCTCGAGACGATGTCCACGATGTTGAGCCGCTCGTTCGCCGAGGAGCGCTACCGCGCGCTGCTCGTGTCGCTGTTCGGCATCGTCGCGGCGGTTCTCGCCGCGGTGGGGATCTACGGCGTGACCGCGCGTGCCGTCGCGCGGCGCACGCGCGAGTTGGCGATCCGGTCCGCGCTTGGCGCCATGGCGCGGTCGATTGCCGTCACGGTCATCGCCGGCACGTCGATCGGTGCGGCAGCGGGCATGTTCGCCGGATTGCTCGGCGCGCGGCTGAGCACGCGCCTGCTCGGGCCGTTCCTTTTCGGTGTCTCGCCGGGCGACTCGGCGACGTATCTCGCGATTCTCTTGCTCTTGGTGATCGCCACGCTGGGCGCGAGTCTTGTTCCGGCGAGGCGTGCGGTGCGTGCGGACATCGCCAACGTGCTGCGCGGGGAGTAGCGGAGTCTATCGCACGAACGCGCTGAACACGCGGTCATGATCCGTTCGCTGGTCGTGGCATTCGACGCAGAGCTTGCGATGCTCCTCCGTGAGCGACGGCGTGGTGTCGTTGCCCATGAACCGCTCGAATCCCCATCCGCCCGTGGCCGCGTAACGTCTCGAGTCTTTGACCATCACGTCGAGCCGTTCGCGGTCGCCGCTCGCGATCACGCCGGCGTTCTCCGAGGCCTTCAAGAGATCAAACACGAGGATCGAGCCGTCCGCAAAGTGTCCCGATGAGAAGCCGCCCATCGCCGCGGCATTCGCGTAGACGTGATGCATGCCGCCGCCGGTCGAGAACGCGGGGCTCGATGGCAACACCACCATGGACTTGATGTGCGTCCATTGGCGGAATCCGGTCGGGTATGGGACTCCGATGAAGCGCGGTGCCGCGAATGCGACTACGAGCGAAAGACTCGTGAGGGCGACAGCGGCGCGTGCCCGGGTGTGTGTGGTGTTCGGCATGCGTAGATAGTGCACATCGTCGACGGGGCTGTCGCGCGAGAAGTGACCGAGCGTGCGGTACGCGCGCTGCGCCGACTCGGCGGGGGCCGAAGCGGTGTGAGTCTGATGAATGTCCACGACCGTTGGGGGCAACTTCGGTGGCGATCAGTCACGGGGTCTGTGGGCGATCGTGCCGGCGACGGATCGACTACGCGAGTGAGCGCGGAGTGGTATCGATGAGCAGAGTCCGCTCGCCCACTCAGATCGAGCGGCGCCGGCCGGTAGTCGACGAACGGATGCCTTTGAAGTAGTGTTGCGGCATGCATACATCCCGGCTGCTCGCGCTTCCCGCCATGGGGCTGCTCGCGGGTGCGGTTGAGTCGCAGACTCCCAAGCCCCCCACCCGATCCGCGTCGAGGCTGACGATCGATCAGCTCATTCAGATCAAGCATCCATCGGGGCACCAGTGGACGCCCGACGGCAGCCACATCTGGTTCACGTACGACGACGGAGGCGTCAACAATGTGTGGGCCGCGCCGGCCGACGGAAGCGGGCCGGCCGTCGCGTTGACGAGCTATCCTGACGGGCAGGGTGGTGCCGGGAGTTTCTGGAGCAGAGACGGGCAGACCTTCTTCTTTCCGCGGGACGGTGGCCTGCTTGCCGTTTCAGTGAAAGGCGGTACGCCACAGGCCGCGTGGCCGTCGGCCGTGCACGGGCGGGCCTTCTCGCTCTCGCCAAACGGCGAGCGTGTGGCGTTCGTCGCGAACGTCGCACGTGGCTTCGATCTCGTCGTCCATACCATCGCGTCGAACACCGATCGGACGGTCGCGCACTCCGACAGCATCATCGGCACGCCGGCGTGGACCTCCGACGGCGAGAGCCTCACCTATACGGCTGGCGGCGGCGCCGGCGGACCGATTCAACACTACGCGTCGCCGCCAGAGATCGGCCCGAAGTTGATCTTCGTCGCGACCGAAGGCGGTCGCGGTGGGGGAGGCCGCGGCGGCACGACGTACACGGTTCCGGCAGCCGGTGGACCGACCACACAGCTGGCGGGTGCAGCGGTTGGGGGTTTCGGTCGAGGCGGCGCGCGACTCGATGCGACGCATACGCTCGTGACGCGAACTTCGAACAATGGGCTCACGCGAACGACCGAGTCCGTCGACGCCAACGGTGGCCCGCCGGTGATTCTTCATGTGGACACGGCCGCGAAGTTTTTCAGTTCCGTCAACACGACCAACAACGCCATCTCGCCCGACCGGCGGTGGCTGTTGTACACGAGCGACGTCACAGGCTGGGATCAGATCTACGTCGTGCCGGCGACCGGCGGCACGCCGGTTCAGCTCACGAAAACGCCAGGCGAGCATTGGCGCGCCGTGTGGTCGCACGACAGCAAGCGGATCGCGTGGGACGCGAACACGGCCGCCAAACCCGGCACGCGTCAGATCGAGGTCGCGACGGTCGGCGACGATCCGGCCACCGCGACGATCGTCGCGGTCACGTCAGGCAGTGGAACCAACACTGCCCCGCAGTGGTCACCCGACGACAAGCGTCTCCTTTTTCAGCACACCGACTCTCAGAACTCTGCCGATCTCTACGTCGCCGAGGCCGGCGCGAACGCAAAGGTGACGCGTTTGACCTCGTCGATGCCGGCGGGCATCGACAAGTCGCAGCTCGTCGCGCCCGAGCTCATCCACTATCCAGGCCCGGACGGGAAACAGGTGCCGGCGTGGCTCTTCGTGCCGAAGAATCTCGACCGCACCAAGAAGCACGCGGCGGTCGTGTGGATTCATCCAGACGGCGTGAACCAGAACTACGATGGCTGGCACACCGATCGCAACGAGGCCGTGTATTACGAGTTTCATCAATACCTGCTGCAACAGGGATACGTCGTCATCGCGCCTGACTATCGGGGCAGCATCGGCTACGGCCGCGATTGGCGAAACGACGTCTACATGGACGTCGGTGGGAACGACGCCAAAGACGCGCGTATGGCCGCCACGTATCTCAAGACCCTCGGCTACGTCGACAACGATCGCATCGGCGTGTGGGGCCTGAGCTACGGCGGCTTCTTCACGCTGCTCGCGATCACGCAGGAGCCGACGTGGTTCCGCGCGGCGGTGGACGTCGCGGGTGTCGCCGACTACACGCTATACTACGACGACCCATACCACGGCGGTTGGACGACCAGCCGCATCGGGACGCCGCAGGAACACCCCGAGGTCTACGCGAAGGCGGCACCAATGTCACACGTCGATCAGATCCAGCATCCGCTCCTGATCTTGCACGGCACGGCGGACGTCAACGTGCCGTTCATTCATTCGGTGCTGCTGATGGACCATCTGCTCAAAGCTGGGAAAGGCGACCTCGCGAGCTTCATGGTCTATCCGGGAGAGTATCACTACTTCGACCGGAGCTTCGTGGTGCGCGACGCGTGGCAGCGAGTGGATGCGTTCTTCAAGCAGAACTTGCGGCCCGAGGTCATGACGCCCGGAGGTGCTCGATGAGCGCCGGCGCTCGTTTTTCGCTCGCCGCTTTCTTTATCGCGAGTGCGGGGCTCGCAGCCTGCCATCGCTCGAGCACTCCATCCGCGTCCGCGCCCGCCGCCGCCGCCAGTCCGGCGGCCGTCATCCACTCGGCGTTTCCATCGGACTGGCGATTCAAGCCGGGCATCCCCGGTACGTTCGCCGAGCACGGCATGGTGGTCAGCATGTCGCGCGACGCCAGCGAGGCTGGCGTCGAAATCCTCAAGCAGGGCGGCAACGCCGTGGACGCCGCGGTGGCAACGGGCTTCGCGCTCGCCGTGACCTATCCGAGCGCCGGCAACATCGGCGGCGGCGGCTTCATGACGATTCGCATGGCCGACGGACGCACGATGACGCTCGACTATCGCGAAGTCGCGCCGCTCGCCGCGACGCACGACATGTACGTGGAGAACGGCAAGCTCACGGAAAAGAGCCGGATCGGGTATCTCGCGTCAGGCGTGCCAGGGTCGGTGGCGGGCATGGCCGAAGCGCTGCGCAAGTACGGCACGATGCCGCTGGCCAAGGTGATGGCGCCGGCGATTCGACTCGCGAAAGAAGGATTCCTCACCGGCCGTCCCGAGACCGACAGCGGGACCGGCGGCGGTCGTCGCGGCGGAACGGGGGAACGGAACTGCAATGCGCTGATCGCCCGCTTCGAGGGAAAAGATCTCTTCTGTCCGGACGGACACGCGCTCGCGGCCGGCACTCGCCTTACGCAACCCGATCTCGCGCGCACGCTCGAGTCGATCGCCGCGCAGGGGCCGAAAGCGTTCTACGAAGGCGCGATCGCCGACTCGCTCGTGGCGGACGAGCAGCGTGGCGGCGGAATCATCACGAAGGAAGATCTGCGCCGCTACACGCCGATCTGGCGCGACGCGATTCGAACGAGCTACCGCGGCTACACGCTGCTCACGATGCCGCCATCGTCATCCGGCGGGATCACGATCAGCGAGACGCTCAACATTCTCGAGAACTTCGCGCCGCTGCCGCCGCCGGGGAGCACGGAATATTCCCACCTGATCGCCGAGGCGCTGCGGCGGTCGTTCACCGATCGCAACGAGAAGCTGGGCGATCCGGCGTTCGTGAAGGTTCCGCTCGACCAGCTCACCGACAAGGCGTACGCCAAGTCGCTCGCGTCGCAGATCGATCCGCACCACGCCACGGCGACGCCCGCGTTCCATGCACGCGGCGAAGAGATGGAGACCACGCACTATTCAGTCGTCGATGCCGCGGGAAACGCCGTCGCGACGACGACGACGCTCAACGGCAGCTACGGCTCCGGCGTCTGGATTCGCGGCGCGGGGTTCTTCATGAACAACGAGATGGACGACTTCGCCGCGCAGCCCGGAACGCCGAACATGTACGGCCTCGTGCAAGGCGAAGTGAACGCCGTGCAGCCGGGCAAACGCATGCTCTCGGCGATGTCGCCGACCATTGTGCTCGATCCACAGGGCAAGTTGCTGCTCGTCACCGGCGCCGCGGGCGGGCCGACGATCATCACGACGACGATGCAGGTGATCCTCGACGTCATCGAGTTTCACATGAGTCTCTCCGACGCGATGCACGCGCCGCGGCTGCATCATCAGGGGCTGCCCGATCGTCTCGACTATGAGCCGAACGGTCTCACCGTTGCCGTTCAGGATTCACTGAAGGCGATGGGTCACGCGCTCGGGACGCGTCAATTGGCGACGGCAAATTCGATCATGCGCGTGGGGAACGGACTCGAGGGAGTGGGCGAGCCGCGGTCTGGAGGCGTGGCGGTGGGTTACTGACCGACCATCAAGGCCGCAGCACGATGCCGGCCGACAAGCCAAGGTGGTGACGCCACGTTTGCCAGATCTCGTCGTCGAAGTCGGTAAACAACAGCGATGCGCGCACGCGCGCGTCGAGGCGCGGTCGAATCCTGGCGTCGAAACCCGCTCCGCCCTCCACCGCCGGCGACCACTGGGATTCATTGCCTCCGATGATGAAGCCGCTTCCCGTTGTCGAGGCGCTCCAATACCCGGCGCCCCCGAGGCCGTCGAAGAACACCCGGCCTCCGCGAACATTTACGCTTCCTCGAATCCCGCCGAGCAGCAAGAACTGAACGTTCGTCGAGTGAAGGGTCGGCGGAACGCACGGCGGCGTCGGAAGTGCTTCGCACTCACCGGGGAAAGAGCCCGACCGATACCCGCCTCGAATATCGAGGATGAGCGACCCAGGGTCCGGGGGGACCAATCGCTCGAGCGACACTGCGACGCCGTCGAGCGTACTGAGTGAGGTGGGCGTGAGATCGGCGCGCTGATTCTCGTAGCCGAAGAACACGCGAACCTCGGACTTCGTGGAAGAAGTCTGAGCGTCCGCCGCGCGACCGAGCGCGCCCGCCAGCACGATGGCGCACACGCTCACATGCACGAAAGACGGCGGTGCAACAGTGAAAGCGGACCGGCACCGACGAAACAGATGCATCGTTGCTCCGGAGTGAATCGTTAGCCAAGATCAGAGGTCACACACACGGCGGGCCGTTGCGGAACGCGCTGCATTGTCTACTTGCGCTGTCGTGTTCCTGATATTCTAAATCAACTTGCGATGACGCGACGCCGCGTCCGACCGTTATGTGAGTATAGCCAAGGATCGCAATGCCGGCGACACGCACCGCACTCATCACGTTCCTTCTCAGCAGCGTCGCCCTCGCCGTTGCTCCAGCCCAGAGCTCTTCGAGGCCGGTGTCGCTGGGAGTCGAGGGCGGTTGGAGCGCCCCAGCCGGAAGCGCGCAAGCATTCAAGCGCGGCTATCAGCTTGGCGGGCTTGCCGAGTTTCGGACGCCGCTGGCTTGGATCGCCATACGGGTGGACGGCGGATATCAGAGCCTCGGTAGCACGACCGCTGCGGCGACAGATCTCGCCGGCAACGTTATCGCCTCCGAGCGAACCGTCAGCGGATTGTTTTCGGCATCGGCGAACCTCGCGCTCCGCGCTCCAAATCTCCACACGGCCGTGCGCCCGTACGCCCTCGTTGGTGTCGGCAGTTACTGGCTTCATTCGCGCAGTTCGCCTGCGTCGACGTTCACGCTCAACGAGCCGACTCGCTGGTTTAACGGCTCGGACGCGGCGGTTGGCCTGGAAGCGTCGTTCGCGCGCGTGGTGGCCTGTACGCAAGCACGCTATCAAAGCCTCGCAGGAACGCCGCTTCGCTTCGTTCCGATCACCCTCGGCCTGCGCTTGCCTTGAGCCGCGCGCTGGCAACTCTGCTCAGTCTCATCGCGATCAACGTGCGTTGTTTGGGTGCAACGAGAACTGTATCGGGAACTGCACTCAGGCGTTGACAAGATTCAATGCAGTGACGGTCGCCGGAGACGCGCACGTCTCTCTGGGAGGCTGGAACTACTACGCGCGCCTGGGCGTCGGCCCATGGTGGGGAAGGGACGAGGACCACGCCTCCACCGAGCGCGGCGCGCTCGTGACCATGGAAATCGGAACGCACGACGGCCGACTCGATGGGGGGATCGAGCAAAAGCGTCTCGAAGGGACTCGCGTCGGCGCGCTCCCGCTCATGAACGTGATCGCGCGCATATCTTACTGAACCTGCCCTGGCGCGCGGCGGATGGTTGCTTAGCGGGTGGACGCTATGCTCTGCCGCCGCGTGTCTCGACGAGCCGCATCGCCTTTTCGCTCACGAACTCGCGATCGTGAAACTTCGCGCCCCACGACAGTGGCGTCACGTCACGATACTCGTGCATCAATTCGTCGCCCACGAAGCGCAGCTGCTTGCGCAGCGAGACGCGCACGTTCGGGTCGGCGCCGTGATCGAGTAAGAGCGCCGCAAAATCGTCCGTTTTCCGCATGCGCTGCGATTGCGCGACGACACAGCCGAACAGCGCGGTGTGTCCACCGAACCCGTCCGCCCCCACCTCCGCGTGGGCATTCACGTCCACACCGTGGGCGAGCAGCCAACGCGCCATCGCCATCTCGTCGTAGTCGACGCACAGGTGGAGGAGTGTGGCGCCGCCGATCGGCCTGGTGTTGAGCGCGAGCGATTCGTCGGTGTGACATCCGATGGACTGGGGGTAGATCTCGGCGTGTGAGAAGACGCGCGAGAGGAGCTTGGGATCGCGGCCGAGGT
This sequence comes from Gemmatimonadaceae bacterium, assembly GCA_036003045.1. Classification (NCBI taxonomy): domain Bacteria; kingdom Pseudomonadati; phylum Gemmatimonadota; class Gemmatimonadia; order Gemmatimonadales; family Gemmatimonadaceae; species Gemmatimonadaceae bacterium. The sequence goes on along the minus strand of DASYSS010000014.1, from coordinate 20,296 downwards.
GCGCCTCGAGCAAGTCGATGCGTCCGCGATGGAGTGCCATCGTGGGCGTGTCCGGCAGTTCAACGCCGTACTGCGCGAGCAGCTCCAGGCATGCGTGCTTTCCCTCGGGTCCGCGCACATACGTCTCGAGCACCAGCGCCGCTGGCGTGCCGCCGTCGTCGGGGACATACCGCGCGTCCGCCCCGTGCTCGAGCAGGAACGCCATGCCATTGGGGGTAAGAGTTTCGGCCGGCCCCAAGAGGGCGGTGGGCTTCGGCCGCGCGCCCATGGCGTAAAGCTGCTGCGCCGCAGCCAACTCGCCCTGGAGACACGCGCGATCGAACGCGTGATCGAGATCCGCGGCGCCAAGCTGGCGGAGCATCTCGATGATGCGCGTGCGTCCCAGGTTCGCCGCGTACGACATCGGCGGACCCCAGTTCTCGCCCACCGTTCCGCGTGCGGACTCGGTGAGCAAGCTCGGATGTTTGATCATGAGCTCGCGCAGTCGCGACACGCGGTCGTGGCAGATGGCGTCGGTCACCTCGCAGGCGAGGACGAGGCGCGGCCAGCTCGGGAGCCCGTAGCTGCGCGCGAGCGCGAGCTGCGCGTCGGCAAGCTTCGCGTCGGCCGCATCCGGCTGCTCCGGATGGTGTTGCTGAAGATCGCCGATCGCGTCGGGATCGCCGCGCCGAATGCCGCGGAGCAGATCCTTCGCCTGATTCTTGAGTTGGCGAAGGTTGGGATGGACGGGAAAGTGACGGTTGCTCATGACAAACCTCCTCGACGGAATGCCCGGAGTCCGCTCCATCGGGCGAAGGAGGTTCGTGAAGAACCGTGTCGTCTTCGAATTCTCTCAGGTGGTCTCGGGCCTTTCCGCGGACTGGCGGCGTCCTGCACGCCGTGCCGCTAACGTATGCTGCACGAACGCGTCGCGCCAATCGGGTATTGAACGCGAGCCAAGCGATGCGCATTCTCCACCGATGCACTTACCTCGTTTCCTGGCCAGTGTCGCCGTCATCGCTATGGTTGGGTGCGCCACCGTGGCGAATTCGGCCGGGCCGGCCAAGCTGAACACCGCCGCCGACGTCTGGGCGACCGGCACCGCGGTGCCCACGCTTCCGGGACATCCGGTCATTCCCGCAACGCCGCCGTCGACGCCTGCCAACAGTCCGCTGCTCCATCCCGAGGACCCGTTTTGGCTCGCGCAGGCCCCGGAAACGTTTCGTGTTCGCGTCGAGACGACCCGCGGCCCATTCACGATGGAACTCGTGCGCGCGCTCGCGCCGATCGGTGTCGATCACTTCTACAACCTCGTGCGCGCCGGTTACTACAACGATTCACGCTTTAGCCGGATCAATGCCGGCTGGATCGCGCAGTTCGGCATCGCGCGCGATTCGCAGGTGACCGTGACGTGGTTGAGCCATCCCATCAAGGACGACTCCGTGCGCGGGCACAACGCGCGCGGCACCTTCACCTACGCGATGCGCAAGCCGAACGACCGGACGGTCGAGATCTCGATCAGCCGGCGCGACAATCTGGTCCAGGACGGCCAGGGCTTCGCGCCACTCGGCACAATCGTTCAAGGGATGGACGTCGTCGACAGCCTGTACTCGGGCTATGGCGAGACGTCGGGCGGCGGCGTGCGCGCGGGCAACCAGGGTGAAGCGATCGTCGGGGGCAATGCGTGGTTCGACGCGCATTATCCGCGACTCGACCACCTCATTCGGATGACGATCGTTTCAGCCGCGCGCTGAACCATTGCTCTCCAATCCGGCGACGGGCCGCCGCGGCGGCCGGTGCGAGGTGTGGGCGCCCAGGCGGCGGTATCGGCGGCGCTCGCCGGACCGATCTTACCTTCGGCGGATTTGAGCAGCGTTGCCGGATCGTAGACCCGTCCGGCCTTGATGACGACGCGCGGATTGCGCACACGCTTGATGTCTTGCAGCGGGTCGCCGCGCAGGACGACGAGATCGGCCCACTTGCCGGCTTCGATCGTGCCGAGGCGGTCGCCAAACCCCATGGCCCGCGCGCTGTTGATCGTCGCGATCTTGAGTATCTGCCAGTTCGGGATGCCCGACGCCGAATACGCGTACATCTCACGCGCCGCGGAGAAGGGGGTGAACCACTCGCCCCAACTCGGGTGGTCGGTGCCGAGGGTCATGAGATCCCCGCCGCCGGCATCGAAGAATGCTTTGATCTCTTTTCGCTTCACGTAGTAGATCTTCTCGAACTGCTTGTTGTTGGTGCGGGGCGGACGCTTGGCGAGCACCTCGCGCATGTACGGCGTCAGGAAGCGGCGCTCGTCACCCGCGTAGTACTCGGTGAGGATGGTGTCCTTGGCGCCGTACATACCATAGGTGCTCAAGGTGGCGTCGAAGTACGCGTGATGCGTGATGAACAACGCGGCGATTTTCTTGAAGGCCGGCGTATCGAACGTCATGTCCTCGTACGAGGCGTACGCGGATTTGTCGGGGGTGAAGGCATCACCGCCCATGAAATGCTCGATGCGATCGATGCCCATGACGATCGCGTCGCGCGGATTGACGCTGCTTCGATTGCCGGAGTCGAGATGACCCGTCACGGTCAGTCCGTGAAGGTGCGCGCGCTCGATCACCGCCTTGAGCTCGTCGGGCGTAATGCCCTTGGTCTTGATTCCCTTGACCCCCAGCTCCGCCCAATGGTCGATCTCGGCATAGATCTGATCGCGGGTGATCTCGCGATTCCAATTCGGGCGCGCGGTGCCGAAGTACGGTCCGGAGTTCATGAGACGCGGACCGACAAGCTCGCCGTTGTCGATCTTGATGCGCAGGGCTCGCATGTCGTCCGGGTTCATTTCGCCGGCCGGGAATGTCGACGTGACGCCGTTGGCGATGAACAGCGGAGGATACGCGACCGTCTCGTCCTTTCGACCGGCGTTGAACAGATCCATGGCGTAATGCGCATGGAGATCGAAAAAGCCCGGAACGACCGTCTCGGTGTCGGCGACCTCGACGCGCTCTGCATCGGCCGCGGCGATCGACAGGTCGCCGCCGACGCGCAAGATCTTACCGGCGCGAATGAGAATTCCTGGGTTTCTCACGCGGGCGTTGCCCGTCGACGCAAACAGCCACCCGCCGGTGACGACGACGTCGCGTTCTTGGGCTGACGCAAGACTGGTGACCAACAACGACAGCAGCAGTGCAACGCGCTTGATCATGCTGAGACCGTCGCGAGGGAAGAGGACTTGACGACGGGTGACGATGGCGCGCGCGAACTTCGGTGTCCAGTTACCGGGGCCCTACTGGCCGGCAGTCCACCCGGCCTGAAGTTGGCTTCGCAGGCGCCACGGCAACGCGCGTTCTGGTCCGCCATCGGTAATCGAGAGCGCCGCCAGGTCGACGATGTCGCTGCGGACGTCTTGAACGACGCCGACCGGGGCCACACCGCCGAAGGCTCGTCCGTGAATCCAGTTGGTCAGCACGATCACGACGAGGTCGCGCTCCGGATCGACCCACATCGACGTTCCGGTGAAGCCGGTGTGGCCGAACGCGCGCGTCGACAGATATTGACCGCAGCTTCCATCTCCCGGACACGTTTGCCATCCGAGCCCGCGCCATCCAGGACCAGGCTTGGTGAACTCGCGAACGGTGCTGTCGGCGAAGAGTCGTGTGCTCCCCGCGACGCCTCCATCGAGCATGAGCTGAGCGAACACCGCGAGGTCACTCGCCGTCGAAAACAGCCCCGCGTTGCCCGCCACACCGCCCAGTGCGCGCGCGGTGGGGTCGTGCACTTCGCCGCGCGCAACAGTGGTTTCCGTGGGAGCGATGCGGCCGCGCAGCCAGGGCGCCGGCCGAAACATCGTCGAGCGCATGCCGAGTGGAGTGTAGACCGCGCGCTGAACGAACTGATCGAGCGGCTCGTGCGTGATACGCTCGACGACGAAGCCCATGACATCCATCCCGAGATCCGAATACTCGTATTCCGAGCCCGGCGCGCGAACGAGGCTGGTCGCCAGCACAGCTTCCCGCGCCGACTCGGAGCCGGCTCCGCTCTTCGGGAGATCACGTCCGGCCGGCAAGCCCGATCGATGGGTCAGCAGGTCGCGAATCGTGATTTCATTCTTCCCTCCGCCGCTGAACGCCGGCAGGTAGTGCGACACACGGTCATCGAGTCGCAGCTTTCCGCGATCGACGAGGACCATCGCCGCGGCGGTCGTGGCGACGACTTTCGTGAGCGATGCAAGGTCATACATCGTCCGCTCGGCATCGACCGCAACACCCGATTGCCAGTCGAGCGTGCCATAGCCGCGCTCCCAGACGACGCCGCCGTGTCTCGCGACGATCACCGCGGCGCCGGGGAAGCCGCCAGCACGAACGCCGCTGAGCACGACATCGTCGATCATCGCCAGTCGCGACGCGGACATTCCCACCGACTCCGGCGCCACCCGAGGCAAGGGCGAGCGTCTCTCTCCCGGCGGCGGACCAGTTCGCGCACCCGCGACGGCGCTGGGGACGGGCGCAGCTGAACCGAAAAGAAGTGAGGCGACAGCGAAGAAACGGACCGAAAGAAGCATCGAACGCCAGACGACTCAGACGGGGCGGTGGTTGCGCCGCGCCAACGTACCGAACGCGGTATCGGAGGATTCTAGTGTGCCACCTTGATACCTCGTATTGGTCATGAGGCTCCCAATCCGACGCCAAGCGAACTGCCGAGCTTGCTCATTAGTCCGGTATGCGATTCAGGGTAATCCGAGTGCCGAGGAGACCGAGGTGGCGGCTCGAGAGGCTGAGGACGGAAAGGCGGCGGCCTACTCGAGTGCGCACCCGACCTCGGGGGCCGGCCTCTCGTAGAGTCGAGCCCCGGAGGGCCTTCCCATTTCACGGGACTTTACTCGGGCCGCGACTGGCCGAAACTCCTAAGTGCGGACGTTATCTTCGCAGCGCCCGATCGTCGGGACGAGGCACTTCGGAAACGGTATGCACATGGCTGACGCTAAAGCGTTGTTTACCCAACGGTTCGATGCGGCGCGCATTGCGTTGACCGAAGGGGACGAGCCCGCCGCCGCCGAACGCCTTCACTCGGCGATAGTCGCGGCCCGCAGCGATCCCAGCCTTCGGCGGGAGCTCGCCATCGCCCTCTTCCAGCTCGGAAAGCTGTCGCGGAAGTTCGGCCGGGCAGGGGAAGCCGAAGCGGAGCCGCTCCTCACCGAAGCGCTCGTCATCAGCGAAAGACTCTTCGGCCGGGAAGACGCCGCACTCGCGCCGCTGCTCAGCGAGTTGGGCCGGCTGCACATTCATCGCTCGCAACACGCGCGCGCAGAGGACGTCCTCCAGCGCTTGCTCGCGATCGCACGCGGCGCGGGCGAGGAGAATGCCGATGTCGCCACCGCGCTCGCCGGCCTCGCCGTTGTGAAACGCAAACTCGGCGATGACGCCTCGGCGGAAGCACTGTTCAGAGATGCGTTGCGTATTCGAGAGACGGTGCTCGAGCCGAATCACATGGTCATCGTCGTGACCTTGGAGCATCTCTCCGAAACGTGCGCGGCGCGCGGGAACTTCGCCGAAGCGTTGGCGCTGCTTCGCCGCGGTCTGGCAACACGCGAGTTGGTGTTGGGTCCTGGCCATGCAACCGTGCAAGCCGCGCGGTCGCGCGTGACCGAGCTGGAACTGCAGGCCGCCGTCGCGGCCGACACGGCGTCGGTTTCCGTCGGGCAGGCCGCCGAGGCTGCGATAGCCTCGCTCAAGCGAGCGCTGTACCCCGCCGGCGATACGCCATCGACGGAGGTGCCATCATCGACCAATTCGAAGAAGCCGGAATTCCTCGGTGCGCCCAAGCTGCGACCGCTTCGCCCAGTCGCGCTTTCGCGCGAACGTGCGAAGACGCCGGCGGTCACCGCTGCGGTGGCCGCCGCCTCGTTGATGGCATCTTCGATACAGACGCCGTCTGCTTCCCAGATCATCATCTCCCCACCCGCGAGCGCTGGTCCCTCAGGGAGCCTCGCCGGTCGCGAATCGGTGGGGGGCGTGCAGCATCGCGATGCCGTGCTCGCGGGAGTCGCGCACAGTGATGTCGCGAGTGACGATGCCGCGGCTTCCGGCTGGCGACCAGCCGCACCGGTCCAAGCCGAATCGCCCGAGTCGGCGCGCAAGAAACGAACGGTATTGTATTCGTCCGTTGGAGTGGCCGCGGTCGCGATCGCGATGGCGGGGCTGCTACTGTCGCGCCCGGGCGCCAGCGGCGGCAGCGACCCCGTTTCCACGAAGACGAGCGCTGCGCAGCGCACCACCGCAGTCGTCGCCCCTGTCGTGCGGGCCCCGGCGACGAAGACCGGATCCGCCGCAACCGGCGCGGCGGCGGCCGCCGTGGTCGCCACGCGTACGGAGTCGGTCCCCTCCGCCAGCGCGCCCGCGCCCACCGCTCCCGTGGTCAAGCCGGAGCAGCAAACAGCGCCGGAGAGCGCTCCGCTCCGCCTGCCCCGTGTCGCCGTTCACCTGGCACCCATCAACGTCCCGCCCATCACCGTTCCGAACATCCCGGCGGCGCAGAGCGTCGACTCGATCGCGCGTCCGGCAACGGAGCGGCAGCGAGCGGCCGACACCGATCGGGCTGGAACGGCGGAGAGAGTCTCACCTCCCGCGCCGGCGGACGTCAATATCGCGGTCAGCCCTCCCAAGATCATCGGGCGCGTGCCCGAGCCGCGCTTCCCGGAGCCGCTGCTGCGCTCGGGACGCCGCGATGGACAGGTCGTCGTGCGCTTCATGGTGAACGAGTTCGGGAGCGTCGATGTCGCGAGCATGATCGTGGAGCAATCGGATCACGAGCTGTTCACGGCTGCCGTGCGCGAGATTCTGCCCCGCTTCCGGTTCGAGCCGGCCCGCACGCACGCACCGGAATCGAAGCCGGTTGCCTCGTGGGTGAGCGTGCCGTTTCGGTTTACGACGAAGAAATAGGGCGGAGGTCGTGGGCGGCCCAGGCAAGGCGAGACGTTCAGTCTCGTGTCGAGGAAATACTCGACGAGTGATGACCGATCGCGAGAGGAATACGCGGGCTCGACGACGGCGAGCGTGAAGTATCTGATGGCGGGCCGATGCTCTTGTCCGCGGGCGCTTCGCAACTCGACGCCGTCGCCAGGACCGCAATCATTGCGGTGCAACACCCCACTGCCAGCCTACCGTTCGTTGACATACCTCAATAGTTGTGGTATCGTCGCGACCTGTAGCCAATTCCTGGAACGCTCGATGGACTGATCCACGCACACGGGTCGCCGCGCGCGAGGTTCTACCGCCTGACACCTGTGGGCAGGAAGCAGCTCGTCGCCGAACAAGATGGCTGGGCGGACTACGTGGCGGCGGTCGGACGGGTAATGCGAGCAACGACGGAGCCGGCATGACGCAGGGCGACCCGAAGTGGCGGCGGTATCTACGCTTCTGGCGGCGCGATCTCGCGGGCGACCTCGATGACGAGTTGCAGTTTCACTTCGCCAACCGCGTCTCCGAGTTCGAAGCGTCTGGAATGCCTCGAGCTGACGCCATCGCGGCGGCGCGCGCGCGCTTCGGCGATTTGGAATCGGTGAGGCGCGATTTGGCTGCGATCGATACTCGAATCGTCCGGAGGGTCGAGATGCGACAATTGTTCCGGGATTGGACTTCGGACTTCCGATTCGCGGTGCGCTCGTTCAAGCGGGCGCCCGGCTTCGTCTTTACCGCGCTCGTGACGCTCGTCGTCGGTATAGCGGCTGTCACGACCATCTTCAGCTTCCTCGACGCCGTCTACTTTGCCCCGCTTCCATATAAGGACGCGAACCGCATCGTCGCCCTGAACGAAGTGCGACAGGGTGAGCCGTTTTCTTTCAGCGCGGTATCTGCGGACGCGGTTCGACTCATTCAGCGTTCGTCGCGCTCGTTCGAGCGGGTCTCGTCGTACCGGGATGCGTTCGGAGTGGCGTCAATCGGGACTGAACCCCGGCCGGTCGAAATCCTGCGCACCGACACAGCCTTCATTCCACTCTTCGACCTTCGACCTCAAGTCGGCCGGTTGCTAACGCCGGAAGAAATCGACGCAGGTGCGTCCGCGGTAATGATCAGCGATCAACTATGGCGAGACGCGTACGGCGGCGATCCGTCGGTTGTAGAGCAGCGGTTGTCAATCGATGGCCGCTCGCTCGCGATCGTTGGGGTATTGCCGCCCGGTTTCCGGTTTCCTCGTCAGACCGACGCGATCACCGGAATGGGGCGGAGCCTCGACACGGCGTCGAGCCACGAGCGCGACTACACAGTGCTCGCCAAGTTGCGCCCCAGCGTCGACCGGGCGTCGGCGCGTAGTGAAGTACGTGAGATCGGCAGGCGCCTTCGCGATGTCGACGCAACGGTGTTCGGCCATGCCCAGTTGGACGTGCAGAACGAGATGCTCGATCGACGGGCGCGACAGGCGTTGCCAATGCCCGGCGCGTTCCTCGGTACCGGCTTGCTGGTCCTCCTGATTGCCTGCGCCAACGTCGCCAATCTATTTCTCGCCCGAGCAGCGGAGCGGCGAGGCGAGATGGCCGTTCGCGCATCGCTCGGGGCAGGCCGCTGGCGGCTCGTGCGTCAGACACTCGCTGAGACCTTGCTCATCGGCGCGATTGCGGCGGGACTCGGGACAGCAGCGTCTGCGGCGCTGGTGCGACTCGGTCTTCACTTTATCCCGACACAGGGGTTTCCCTCGTGGTTCCATGTGTCGCTCGACGCCAACGTTCTCCTATTCGTAGTCGCCGTCACGGTGCTCGTCACCGTCACGGTCGGATTGACTCCAGCCCTCGAAGGATCGCGGTTCGATCTCGCGCGTGCGCTCAAGCGTGGGGGAGACGGTGGCGCGGCGCCGAGCGGGATTGCCCGCGCGAGCAGGCGCGGACTCGTCGTGCAGTTGGCGCTCGCGGCGGCGCTCTTCGTGAGCGCCGCACTCATCGTGCGCTCCTATCGGCGGATCGTGGCAGTCGACCTTGGCTATCCGGCCGACAAAATCGCCGTTCTAACGCCGCTCGTCGATCGCGTTCGGTACTCAGACTTGAACCAACTCATCGAGTTCGCACAGCGCGTCGCGGAGAGAACGGCGGCAATCCCCGGCGTCACCGCGGTTGCCCTGCACGGCCCCTTTGCCAGGCTTCGGTCCACGACCGACTCGACCTTGAGCAGGCATTCTGGAGCATCAGTCCCCGCGGTGCGGCGCTTCGACGGCCGACTCATCCCCGACGGTGATACGGTTCATGCGCTTCGCTCGTTCGACTATCAAGGAGTCGAGGTCGTCAGCGACGCCTACTTCCCGATGCTGAATCTCCGCCTGCGGAGGGGACGTTCGTTCGGCGCCGACGATGGCCCGGCCTCCACACCCGTGACGGTGATCAGCGCGCGGCTGGCTCTCGCACTGTGGCCGACGAGCAATCCACTCGGGCACACGATCCAAGTCGGCGCGACGGGAGACAAGCTCACGATCATCGGAGTCGTCGACGACGTTCGCAGAATGCGGGGCGGTAGCCGAGGGTTCACCGATGCGCCGCTGCTTACGCCATACGTATCGACGCGACAGGGACTCACCTACACGCCGGAACTGATTCTCACGGGCCGCGGCGACGTCGCGCCTCTCCGCTCGCAGGCCGTCTCGCTCGTGCGGAGCGAAGACCCAAACGTGATCCTGTCCACATTCTCGACGCTGGCGAGCCTACAAGGTGAAGCGCTTCTCGTCACGCGCGTCTTCGGTGGTCTCATCGTCGCGCTCGCTGCCGCCGCGCTCGGCCTGGCGATCGTCGGCATCTACGGCGTGATCGCGTTCGGCGTCGAACAGCGTACTCGCGAGATCGGAATCCGCATTGCGTTCGGCGCGACGTCGGGCGACGCGGTGCGCATGATCATGGTCGACAGCGTGCGCTTCGTCGCGTATGGCCTCATCGCCGGTGTCGTTCTCGCGATCGCGCTGGCTCGGGTGATTAGGACCATGCTCTTCGGAGTGTCGTCCGTCGATCCACTCTCGTACGGCGCAGTCTGCGCGCTCTTTGGCGCGGTCGCCGTTCTCGCGTGCTACTGGCCCGCCCGGCGGGCGGCGCGGATCGATCCTCTCGTCGCGTTGAGAACGGACTAGCTCGCCATCGCCACAGAGACGCGTGTAACACAGACGAGCACCATGTCCAATCAACTCCTCGGCACTGGGCCCGACATCCCTTGGGCAACGGCAAGGCGACGCCTCAGCTAGTTGCCATTTCTCATGGGGCTACGTCGAGCACAAAGCAACCCCAATCGTTCCCTGCTGTCGCGACGATGACCCATTGGCCCGCGCTCGGAAAGGATACCTCACTCGGATAGCCGTACAACGGCACCGACGGTCCAGTACCCTTTGCCAAGCCGTCTATGCGAAAACGGACCGAATCAGCCGGGCTGCCGATGCGAGCCGCCCGAACGACAAGCGGAGGTTTCTGTGACGAAGAGCCGTGTAGCGGGAGCCAGAGGACTTTGTACCCTTTGACCGCGTGAAACCCGCCCCATGACGCGTCGAGAAACCCTCCGCGAACGATAAAGTCACCTGAGCGCAAGGAGCCGTTCGGGGCCGAGGTGTACGCGGTGTACGACGCCGCGACCACGCAGCGTCGTTCGGCGGTTCCGCCGAACCGGGAATCGGTGAAATAGGATTGCTGGACCACCTGCGGAGCATCGTGCGCGAAGTCAGCCCCTTGGGCTTCGGCCTCTCGAATCGTCACGGGTATGTTCTGCGACACGACGACGTGCGTCAACGATGCGATCATCAACGCCGCAGCCAAACTGACCTTTCGCATGCCAGCCTCCATCGAAGGTCGGAGATCAAGGTGGCCGCAAGCACTGCGCCGCGCGCCGCGATCGGAGCCGTGACAGCCTCTGCGACTAGGACTCCGGCGTTTGTCGCGCCGTCACGATCATAGCGGACCGCGCCGTCGCTTTTGGCCACGGATGCCTCAGCTTTGCGGCCGATGAATCCATAAGTCATGTCCCCGCGCGTATTGAGAGCGTCCGGTTGGTGGTCAAGCATCGGTAAGGATTGGCGAACAGCGTTGAGTTTTGGGCCTTTCTGGGGTTCTGTATACGGCGCGTCAGTCTCGGTCGCATCTGTACCGCGACCGGCAAACATGGCCACGACTTCACGACGAATACCGATGAGCCGATTCGTTCCTGCTTTTCTTCCCCTGTTGTTACCGGCGACACTCGCTGCTCAGGGAACCCTGAGCGTGACCGTGTTCGTCGACCGGAACGGCAACGGCGCGCGCGACGCCGGCGATCGTCCGATCCCGGGAGTCGTGATCTCCAATCAGCGGGATGTCGCAACAACGGCCGCCTCAGGCGTCGCGCGGATCGAGCGAGGTCCGACCGGGATCATCTTCGTTGCCGTTCCAAACGGATACCGCAGCGTCGGCTCCTTCTGGCGCGCGCCGGCTCCGGCGGATTCTCAACTGATGTTCGCGCTGCAGCCGGCGCCGGCGCCGCGCACCTTCAGCTTCGTTCACGCGTCCGATCCTCACATCGAGCCGAACAACGTCGGCCGCACGCGGCGCTTCCGCCAGCTCGTCGATTCGCTACGACCCGACTTCACCATCGTCACCGGTGATCTGATCCGCGACGCGATGAGCCAGCAGGAGCCCATGGCCCGGTCGTACTTCGAGCTCTTCGACGCAGAGACCCGCGGGTTCGCGAAGCCGCTGTGGACCGTGCCGGGGAATCACGACCATTTCGGCATCATCCGCAGCCGGTCGCACGTGGCCGAGACGCATCCGCTGTATGACCGAGCGATGTATCGACTGTACCGCGGTCCGGATTACTACTCCTTCACCTATGGCGGCGTGCACTTCGTGGGGCTCAACACGCTGATGGCGGACGATTCGGCGTATTACGGCCGCGTCGACAGCCTGCAGCTCGCCTGGCTGCGGCGCGATCTGGCGACGGTTTCGCCGGGCGTGCCGATCGTGACGTTCAATCACATTCCGATGGTGTCGGCGTGGGAGTTGTTGGCGGGATTCGCGGACATGGCGCTCGTCTCATCGCTCAGGCGGGTCGACGGTAAGACCACGGATCGTCACACCGTGGCGAACGTCTTGGAGGTCATGAGCGCGATGCGCGGACACCCTTGGGTGCTCGCGCTCGGCGGACATATGCACGCCGCGGAGAAGCTGGTCTTCCAGACGGAGGGAGTGCCGACCCGTTTCGAGCAGGCCGCCGCCGTCGTCGGCGCAAACGGGGGCGATGATTTGATCGCACCATCGGGCATCACGCTCTACACCGTGCGGAACGGCTCGATCGATGCCGGGCGCTTCATACGCCTCGACCCGCCGCCCAAGCCGTAGCGCGAGCCCGAAGCGGGGCGTCGGTGCTGGGATTTTGCGCGAACGGCCGCCTCGATGGGCGGCCGTTCGTGATTCTCTCTCGTTGAGCGTTGCAAGGATTGGGCGCCAACGGTGTCGTCGCGATCACGACGAAGAAGGGCGGAAGGCCGTGAGGCGCGTTCCGCCGATCGTGTAACCGACGGCCATGGCTGTCGCCGCCCTGCTCATCTACTGGGGCGGCGACAATCGCGTTATTTCGCGAGATCGATCACCCCTTCGAACGAGCCGGACGACAGCAGCGTTCCCAGATCGAGGCGCCTGATCGAAGTCATGACGCCGGTGGCGCTGGCGAACCGGCCCGTGCCACCCGTGATCGTTATGGTATCGGTGATCTCGGCGATGTCGCCGACGATCACGGCCCCGCCCGATGCGCTGCCCGTGAGCGCAGCTCCGTCCGCGGCCGTGTACGTGACGCTTCCAGTTCCGACACCCGTGACGAGAGACGCGACTCCGTCATCAACGAACGTGAACCGACCAAGGTGCGAAGCGACGCCCACTCCGCTCAGGTGCACGACGAGGCTGTTCGTCTCCGCTTGGTAGGTATCCGTCTCCGAGCTCTTCACAGAGCCGCGGATGGTCAGCGTCGTGGTTGTGCCGGACGCGCGTTCTCTCGTCGGCAGTTGCGGGCTGATGGGCGAAACGGGATCGCGTGATGCATCGGAGCCACAAGCGGCGATGCCAAGCATCAGTAAGAGGACGAGCGTCTGGTGATGTCGCATACGATTCTCCGAATGGGGTTGACGTTGGCAGCGAGATCCTATTGCCGGGCCACTGGGCCAGGCGTAGGTTCGGCCACCGGCTAGAGTCGGCGCGGAAGCCGCATAAGCACACGCGCAGAACCAACCCGAATCGTGCAACGCACCGTGCCGTCACAGGATCACGCGGAGGAGATCACCGCTGCCCTGGCCATGCTGCGCCGAGGCGCGCCAGAAGGCATGGAGCGGTTGATTCCATTGGTGTACGCGGAGCTTCGGCGCCTCGCCCACTATCAGCTTGGCGCCGAGCCGGCTGGGCACACTCTTTCCACGACGGCGCTCGTCCACGAGGCATACCTACGGCTCGCCGAGCAGGATTCGAACTGGAGCAGTCAAGGTCAGTTCTTCGGAATCGCCGCGCGGGTGATGCGGCGGGTGCTCGTCGATTATGCGCGCCGCCATGGGGCCGCGCGACGCGGGGGCCCGCGACAAGAGCGCGTCTCGTTGGAAGAAGCGGACTCCGGAGGAGGCGACGCGTTGTCAGTCGCGGCACAGCGCGACGAGTTGCTCGCGCTCGATGACGCGCTCGAGCGCCTAGCCACGATGGACGCACGCCTGGCTCGAGTCGTCGAATGCCGATTCTTCGGCGGCCTTACCGAAGAGGAAACAGCCGAGGTGCTCGGCGTGTCGCGACGAACCGTGGCGAGCGACTGGGTGATCGCCAAGGGCTGGCTGTATCGCGCCCTCCACACCGACGACGTATGACGGATTTCCCGCGCCCGCTAGGTACGGACTCGCATCGATGGTCGAAGATACGCGAACTGGTCGAATCGGCGCTCGCATTGTCGCCGGAGATGCGCGCCGGGTTCATCGAACGATCGTGTGGAGAGGACAGCGCGCTGCGCGCGGCAGTCTCGTCGCACGTTGACGCCTGCGAGCACGCCGCGACATCCGCATCGTTCCTCGACAGGCCCGCCTCGGCGTTCGCGGCTGCTTTGCTCGACGGCAGCAACGCGCCGTGGACAACTGATGGCGTTGCCGAGAGCGAACCGTCCGACGGGGTCGCGACGCGATTGCGCGCGGCGCTGGGCGGTCATTACGAGATCGAACGTGAGCTCGGCCGCGGCGGTATGGCGGCGGTATATCTCGCTCGCGATCTCCGGCACGAACGCCGCGTCGCCGTCAAGGTGTTGAACCCGGCACTAGGCGTGGCGCTGAGCGCCGAGCGATTTCTCCGGGAGATCCGCGTCACGGCCGGATTGACCCATCCACATATCCTGCCGCTTCACGATTCCGGCGAGGTGGATGGATTGTTGTACTATGTGATGCCGTACATCGACGGCGAGACGCTGCGCGACCGCCTCGCGCGGGCGCCGGTGCCTATCGACGCGACGCTGCGGATGATGCGCGACGTGGCGAGCGCGCTCGGGTACGCGCATCGGCATGGCATCGTGCATCGCGACATCAAGCCGGCGAACATTCTGCTCGCTGATGACCACGCGGTCGTCGCCGACTTCGGGATCGCGCGCGCCGTCCGCCACGCACGTCAGCGGAGCGTCGTGGGCGCGCGCGATGCGGCGATCACCCTTACCGACATCGGCACGTCGCTCGGGACGCCGGCGTACATGGCGCCCGAACAGGCCCTCGGCGACGCTGCCGTCGACCATCGCGCTGATCTCTACGCGTTCGGCGTCGTGGCATACGAGGCTCTCGCCGGCACACATCCGTTCGGCTCGCGCTCCGGAGCCGCGATCATCGCCGCTCATTTGTCGGAGACTCCTCAGCCGATCGACGCGCGCCGCCGCGACCTTCCGGCCGACCTGGCCGCCGTCGTCATGAAGTGCCTCGAGAAGGATCCGGCGGCCCGCCCGCAGTCAGCCGACGAGGTCCTCGCCGCGCTCGACGCCGTCAGACCGACGCTCGGTTCATCGGCGAACATTGCGACGCGTTCGACGACGACTCGATGGACGTCGCGGCGACGACGGATCGCCGTGGGCATGGTCGGCCTTGTCGTCATCGCTGCCGCGCTCACCGTTATCATGCGCGGTACACGCCGTGGCGGTGCAGCGCCTCGCGACGAGGCGACGGCCGCTGCGGCGGCGATGCGGACGGTGGCGGTCGTTCCATTCGAGAACACGGATGGTGTCGCGGCCGACGAGTATTTCAGCGACGGACTCACCGACGAGCTGGCGCACGCCCTCGCGAATCTGCCCGGCCTTCGCGTCGCCGGGCGGACGTCAAGTTACGCGTTCAAGCACAAAGCGATCTCCGCTCAGGAAATCGGCCGCGCGCTCGGCGTCGGCGCGATCATCACGGGCGCGGTTCGCCGCGCGGATGATCGCCTGCGGGTCACGACGCAGCTCGTGAGCGCGGCGGACGGCAAGGTGGTGCTCGACAGCATGTTCGAGAGTCACTCGGGCGACGTTTTTCGCGTCCAGGACGATCTGACACGCGCTATCGTCGGTGCGCTCAGTCCCGCACTTGGCGGACACCCGGCCGCGGCGTTCGCCACCGCGAGCACGCGTGGAACGGCCGACACGGCGGCGTATTACCTCTACCTGAAAGGACGGTATTACTGGCTCGAGCGGGGCGCGGCGAACGTCGCGCGGGCAATTCTGTATTTCCAGCAGGCAACCGCCCGGGACTCGAGCTTCGCGCGCGCTTATGCCGGGCTGGCGCTGGCGTACGACGTTTTGAGTGCATACGTTGTCGATCCAACCGATTCGGCGACCGCTCTGACTGCCGCGAGCGCCACACGTGCCATGGAGATCGACTCGACGCTGGCGGATTCGCGTGTCGCGCTGGCCTTGGCGCTCGACAGACAGATGCGCTTCGGCGCCGCCGTCGCAAGCTATCGAAAGGCGCTCAGCATAGAACCGTCGAATCAGTACGCGCATCACGCCTTCGGAATGATGCTCGTCTTCACGGGGCACACAGACGAAGGCGTCGCCGAGCTTCGTCAGGCGACGCAACTCGATCCGCTGGCCAAATCAGCGGGAACCGCGTTGGTTCTCGGCTTCCTCGCCGCACGACGCTTCCCCGAGGCCTTCGCGGAGGCACGCCGCGTTCTCGCGTTCGATTCGACCTTCTCGCTCGGACTGCATGTGCTCGGCACCCTTCAGATTTTCGCCGGTCAGCCGGACAGCGCGGTGCAAACGCTCGAGCGGCATGAGCAACTGTACCCGGAACGTGGCGGCACACGTGCGCTGCAAGTTCTCGCCTATGCCGCGGCCGGGCGGTGGCGCGACGCCGGACGCGTTCGCGAGCAATTGCACGGTCCGGAGGGTGATCGATCGGATGGCGTCGAAGCGGCGTTCGCCGATTTGGTGTTCGGCGACCGCGAGCCCATCGTGCGTCTGCTGTCGACCGAGCAGGGCAGACGGAGCTGGCTCAATTTACTGAACGGGTTCGGCTGCAATCCGCTCATCGATCCGTTGTGGTCCGACGAACGCTTTCGCGCCGCGATGCACGATCTCGAAATCGAACGGTGTCCCCTCGCGCGCCCGTGGCCGATATCTCAACCGCCGGCGGGAAGATGACGGCCCATCCTTGATTCCTCTATAGAGAGAGGCGCGCCTACGACGCGCCCCTTCTGGCGGCGTCGGCGTTGCCGAATACGGGATCTCGCTGCGCGGACGGCGGTCCATCAGCGCCTTAGGCTCGCCCTGTGCCAACCTCGCTTGTGTTCATACATGAAGATCACTGGCACATCGAACAGTAGGTCCGCGGCAAGCTTTCCTGCCACGATGGCGAGCGTCGGTCCGCCTTGAGCCGGCCCGATGCGCAGCTTCTTCCGTTACGGCTTTCCGCCCTTCTTCGTGGTGATGACGATGACGCCGTTGGCGCCCTCGATTCCATAGAGACCGGCCTCAGAGGGCCGGAGGAGCTTGATGGTTTCGATGTCGGCGGGATTGATGCCGCTCAGAACGCCGGCGGTGCCGGGCCGGAACGGCAAACCGTTGAGCACGTACAGGGGCGGAGTCGCAGTCCCGTTGTACGACGAGCTCCCGCGTATTTGTACCACGATCTCGTCTCCGACCCGCGTGATCACCAGACCGGGAGCTTTCCGCTGCAGCACCACCTCGATCGGCTCATTGGGGTTTCGAAGGTCGGCCGCAGTAACCGTCGGTTTCGCGGCGTCTGGATCGGGCGCGGTCTTCGCCGGCGAACACGCGAGAACCAGCGTGGTCGCTGCGAAGGCTGCTGCGGCTCGCCACTCAATGCTCATCGCTGGCCTCGGGACATGGGAATCGAGAACGGTGATCCCTTGACTTACAACGTCGTGATTGGGAGAGGAAGTACTCGCCTGGGCCGGCCGCTTTCGCGCCGAGTCGGAAAGCGCTGAGCGATCGCGCGGCTGCTTCCGCGCAGCGTCAGACGCTCTTTCAACGGGATGGTGCGCGAGACGAGGGCGACGATTTCGCTAGCGAGATCGTCGAGGGCAGCCAGGCTCACCTGGCGCGCTTCAACGCGCGCTCAATCCGACTCGAGTCGTCGAAAAACGACCCGGTCGCCGCGACACCGAGCTTCGATGAGCCGGCGCCGCTGCCGTCGGTGAGAGAAGCGGCGCCCGCCGCTGTGCTCAACCCGTTCGAGGCGTACGCGCAGGGGGAAGACATTCTCGCCCGGCAGCTGTCCGCCATGAGCGCGGCGCGGCTGCGCGAGATCGCCGTCGCCCGCCGCGAAGCACACGGCGCGTTCTTCGAATTGCGGACGGCCGCCCGGCGTGCTCTCTTTGAGCACTCGCAGCCAAGAATTCTTGATTGCGAATCTCCCCGGCTCCCACCCACCCGAGATCCGGCCCGGCCGGCCTGTGTCCATGAAAATGAACGGCGTTCGCGTTGCACAACGCGGAGCTCTTCGCTCTGCGCCGGCGGCAGTCTTGCTCGCGCTCATCGGTGGCTGCGGAGGCGGTGACCCCACAGGAACTGGTGGAAGCACCGGATTTGTGGGCGATGGGTCCACGGTCACCATCTCGCCGGCGAGTCTCAGCGTCGTGCAAGGCAAGAGCGCGACCGCCACGGTCACGCTCGTGCGCAACGGCTCCGCGGCTCAGGGAGCAACGGTGACCTTTGTCATCCCGTTCTTGTCCAAGGGCCTCACCGCGGCATTCGATCCGCCCTCACTCGCCCCCGGAGTTTCCTCGACGACCGTCACGATTGCCGCTGCCAGCGACGCGGACATCGTGACGAGCGAGCAGCCCAATCTTGTGCCCTTGGTCGGCCATGATACGCTCGGCCTCAACGGAACAACTCCGTCAATCAATCTCGCCGTGCGGAACGGGCGGCCGGGCGTGGCCGTGTTGAAGGCAGGCTCCGGGACGGGGACCGTCACATCCAGCCCCGCCGGCATCAACTGTGGCGGCACCTGCAACAGCCAGTTCGACGCATTGACGCAAATCACGCTCACCGCGGCGCCGGCCGCGGGCAGCGCGTTCACGAGTTGGGCGGGCTTGTGCACAGGCACCGCGCTCACCTGCACGTTCACCCCGAACGACTTCGGCAACACCATCACCGCGACGTTCAGCTCGACGCTGCCGGCGATCGCACTATCCGTTTCGCCCGTGCCGGTGAGCGTGCAAGCTGGAGGGGCCAGCGCGAGCGCGACCCTCACGCTTTCGAGGATCAATGGATTCGCGGATCCGGTGAATCTCGCCGTGAGCGCGGCGAGCGGTCTCACGGTGACGCCAAACCCAGCGAGCGTCACGGGCACGACATCCACGCTGGCCGTCAGCGCGGCGGCGTCGTTTCCCGCCGGCAACTATCCCGTCACCATCACCGGCACGGGCACCGGTGTGACGCAGCAATCGACGACGTTCGCCGTGCAAGTCTCGCCGGCAGCCGGCGGCGGCGCGACGACGTTCAACTACGCGACCTGCGAGACGAACCAGATCCCGGTGTGGTTCGCGATCCAGAACGGATCGGGGGCGTGGACCCAGGTGACGCCGACGAACACCGCGTTCACCTTCACGATCAACTCCGTCGGCGCGATCGCCTACGTGCTCAAGAACGGCACGTCGATGGAGACGAGGGTGCTCTACGGCAACGCGGCCGAGATCGCAGCGATCGCGATCGCCAATCCGTGCGGCGGAGCGCCGACCGGCACGAAGCGAATCACCGGCTCGTTCAATGCAGCCGGCGACTCTACCAATATCGTGAACGTCGTCGTCGGCGGTGCGCAGTTCATCAAGCCGAACAACACAAACGGTTTCACGCTCACGAACGTGCCCAAGGGCGTGCGAGATCTCATCTCAGCGCGCGTTTTGGTCACGGCGCCAAACACGGATCGCATGGTGCTCCGGCGCGGCACGAACTACGGCAACAACGCCAACATTCCCACCATCGACCTGAGCATCAACAACACGACCGACGGATTCACTCCGGTGTTCGGCGGCATCGTGGTGCCGAATCTCGGAACGGACCAAGGCGAGTTGGACGCGTCGCTGATCACGGTGAACGGACCCTCGGAATCATATTTCTCGTATTCCGACGCTCCCCGCCCGGTCCTCGGCTTCCCGTTCATCGGATTGCCCGACACACAGCTTCAAGCGGGCGACTTTCACCAAATCTCCGTCTTCGCCGCGCCGTCGTCCGGTGGAACCTCATTCCGGTTCATACAGGCGATCCAACATACGCCGAGCGTGCAGACGATCTCGCTCGGACCGCAGCTCGGCGTCGCGACCAAGGTGACCACCCTCGGCACGTCGCCGTATCTCCGACTGCGTGCGCAGATCCCGACGCAATCGACGTACACTGCAGGCGCCGCCGCCGACTTTTTTCAGAATTCGAACTCCATATCGTTGCTCATGAGCGCGGCATACGCCGGCGCGGTGCCCGCGACATGGACGCTCGACATTCCGGATCTGACCGGTGCGGGCTACAACACGGCTTGGGCGCTCGTCAACGGAACGGGCGTTTCGTGGGACGTCAACGCGGTGAGCGGCAACGTTCTGCCGTTCATTGGCGGGAGCGCCGTGGACAACGCGCAGATCGTCGGAGCCGGAGCGGCGGATTCGGCGGGGACGTTTGCGTCGTCGTCGTCGCGAAGCCGACTCTTCCGGCGCCCACATCGCTGACCCGGGGAAGTCTCGGCGCAGTGCGTGCGGCGACTACACGCGCCGCGAGAACGACGCGTCGGGTACGATCGCGTACGGCATGTGGACGCCATCGCTTCCCGCCGAACGGCGTATGGAGCGACAGGCCGACGTCGAACGTGAAGTAGTTGACGCCGGTGCCCATGGCCGTCGGGGCGGCCAACTCTTCGCCCGGCC
>DASYSS010000013.1 GCA_036003045.1 Gemmatimonadaceae bacterium | reverse complement strand
ATCGCCTGCATGTACTCGCCGTCGCTGCCGACTCCATTGTTGACGAGCACCATGAGGCGAATGTGTCCATGCTCCGCGCCGGGTGGCCGCATCCTGTGTTGCTGATGGTCCCAGCGTGCATCAACGAACACGTACTTGGCGAATATCGCGGCCGCACTCAGTATTGTCGAAGAGCGATGACCGGATCGGCTAAGGCTGCGCGTCGCGCTGGAATGAGGCTGGCGATGAAGGCGGTTCCGCCGAGAATCGTTGCCCTGATGACGTACGTGACGGCATCGAGCGGATCGACCCCGAAGAGGAACGGACGCAGCATCCGCGTTGCAGCGAGCGCCGCCACGAGTCCGATGGCGATCCCAATGCCGACGACGCCCATGCCGTCTCGAACGATGAGTTTCACTATGTCGTTCTGGACGGCTCCGAGCGCCACGCGGACACCGACCTCGCGCGTCCGCTGTGCAGTCGTGAACGACACGACACCATAGAGACCGATCGCAGCCAGTAGCAATCCAAGGAGGCCCAGGGTCGCCGTGACGATCACCGCGAACCGTTGCGGCAGCAGCACAATCGCCGCGGACTCTTCGAGCGTCGTCACATCCGGGATGAGATCTCCTGTAAGCTCATCGACGGCGGTGCGCTCTGATTGGGCTTCTTGCAGGTCAGGATCGTCATGTGGTCTTGGTTTGCATTCCCAGAGCACGTTGACGATGACCCGCAGACCGTTCCATGTCGCCAGCTCGAGGGAGTCCACCCAATCCGAGGCGACGACTTTGGCGATGGCCGCGTTGGGGTGCGTCCGCCAACTCCGGATGGAGGGCACGCTCCATCCGCTGCGCATCCCCCGCATGCCATCAAGTGCCGCGCGTGCCGATCTTTCCCATGAGATCCGCTCCGGAGTAAGACAACGGCGAGGTCGTCCGCGGGCAGGAAACGGTCGAGGCGCAAAAAGCCTATCTTCGCCGGTTTTCCGCCAGCGTCGTTGCGCGAAGGGACCAGCGAGGGGCGAAAGCAATGAGTGCTGATGCCTAGTTGAGAACTCGCCGGCGTCAGTAACACCGAACGGCGCGCAGGTTTTCGGCCAATTGTGCGACGATTTCGGCCATGATCGCGGCGAGATCGCCGGCGACACCAGTGCGTGGACTACGCCTCGTTCCCTCGCTACCGGGATCGTGGCGCCTCTTGTAGCCGCTCAGCCGCACCGTCGAACCATTCACACCACAGTCCGCGCCGCTCATGCCGAATGTTGCATGAGCGTGACCGAAGTGTGGGGGTCAGAGGTTGAGCGAAGACAGGAGAAACGCCTCTCGCTCACTTCTGAATCGGAGCTCGGTGCTCATGCACAGTCATCTCTTTCGAACGGCGCTGCTGCTCTCCGCGTGCGTCCCATTGCTGGCCTCGGCGTGTGGCGGCTCGGACACCAACGACCCGACCCCGAGACCCGATCAGCTCACGCTGACCGACGCGCAGGTGCGTTCGCTCGACAGCACCGGCCGCGTGATCGAGCAGGCGAACCCTGCGAATGGGAATATCAAGTCGTTCGTCGATTCGACGCTGCTCGTGCTGACGGCGGGCATCGTCGCGAAACGCCTCGACGTCGTGACGGATGTCACGACATCGCCGCTCTACTTCGTCGGCATCCATCGCGTCGTGTCACAGGGCAACGGCTCATTTTCGACGTGGAACGTCGTCGGGATGGACGATCCATCGCATCTCACGAGCATCGTCGAGGTGGGCGGCTACGCTCCGTCCGCCGGCGCGACAGCGCCAGCGTCAGTGAGCGAGGCGATCGGCGGCGTGGCGACGCACGCCTACTTTCTCACCGTTGGCGCGGGCGGAGTGGTGACGGAATGGTTCGCCAACTCCGGCTCGGCGAGCTTTGCTTCGGGGCCGGCCGGCGCGCCATGTCCCAATTTTACAGCGACCGGCGGCATCACCTGCTCGCTCGAAACGATGCACGTCCACTTTTCGGCGAGTGCCTCGAGCGGAACGAACGGCGCCGGCGCGCGCCAGGCGACGGTCGGCGCCGACGTGGACGTCCCGACGATGCGGCTTACATACGGTTTCTGAATGGCGAACCGTATTGAAAATGCTGCCGTGGAGTGAGCCCGTCGGGACGGCTATTCACGCAACGCCACCGTCGGGTCCACTCTAGCCGCCCCGCCACGACGGCACAGATGCCGCCGTGAGCGCGACCACTGACAACCCCAGCGACACCGCGACGTACGTTGTCGGATCGCTCGCGCTCACGCGGTAAGGATTGCCGCCAAGAGGCGGGCGAAGATCGCCGCGCCGATGCACTCCAGCCACCGCGCGAACCGCTCACATCAGTTCATCGGCAGCTCGGCGTAGTGGGTCGACCAGCCGCGGATCGTGTCGAACGTCTCCCACGGGCGCGGCTCCACCGACCTTGGTCGTAGTACGCGCGCCCTCGGTCGGAATCCAGAAGAAGCCCGCGCGGAAGGCGAGCTCGTACGGGATCCAGCGCCACGCCGGAGCCTCGATCGACCACGCGAGCCAGCAGGACATCAGCAGCACGCGTTGATGGAGCACGACCACTCGCACGTTCACGATGAGCACCACCAGCACGCGCACAGCGCCGACGATCCGCCCGTCACCGATCCCAAACAAAGCCTTAACGCGCCGCAATGCGGTCAGGGCGATCGCGGCCAGGCGGGTGCCATCAACGCTTGATGGTATCAAATGTTGATGGTAGATTGGAGGCATGTCTCCGTCCCCCGACCAACTCGATCTGCTGCAGGGCACGCTCGACATCCTCGTGCTTCGCGCGCTCTCCTGGGGGCCGATGCACGGCTACGCTGTCGCCCGGTTCATTCACCAGGGCTCCGACCAGACCTTCCGCATCATCGACGGTGCGCTCTACACGTCGCTCCACCGCCTGGAGGAACGCGACTGCGTCGAGGCCGAATGGGGACTGTCCGACGGTGGCAGGCGCGTCAAGATCTACCGGCTCACGACGGCCGGGCGACGGGAGTTGCGCGTACAGACCGAAACCTGGAACCACTATGTGGCCGCCGTCGCCCGAGTGATGCGCGCGCGGCCGCGGGAGGCGTGAACCGTGCGGCTTCCACGTGCCTTCTGCGTGGGGCGAAGCGCCCAACGCGATGTCGACGAGGAAATCGACTTCCACATTGCGTCGAGAATTGCCGATCTCGTTCGCGGCGGAATGTCCATCGACGAGGCGCGCCGACTCGCCGAACAGGAGTTCGGGGACATGCGGCGCGTTCGCGACGAGCTGTTGTCCTCCACCCGCCGGCGTGCCGCGAGACGTTCGCGCATGGAATTGCTCCGGGACCTCGGGGGCGACGTCGCGTACGTCATTCGGTCGGCGCGCCGAGCGCCGGCGGCATGGCTGACGACCGCGCTCACGCTCGGGGTCGGCATCGGCGCCGCGGCAACCATG
Source organism: Gemmatimonadaceae bacterium (assembly GCA_036003045.1). Lineage (NCBI taxonomy): Bacteria > Pseudomonadati > Gemmatimonadota > Gemmatimonadia > Gemmatimonadales > Gemmatimonadaceae > Gemmatimonadaceae bacterium. Next base: position 4,101 of record DASYSS010000013.1, on the reverse strand, counting down.
TTCGGCGTCGTGGATCAACTGCTCCTGCGCGGACCGGAACACGTGCGCGACCCCGGCGCGCTCCGGCGTGTCTATGCACACGTTCGGACGAAGGCCTCCGGCGAATTCACGACCAGCTTCCTGGGATATGCCGCGTATGCGACGCTTCGAGATCACGCGCGATCCGTCACCGAGGCGGCGGCGTACAGCGTCAACGAGGAGCGGATCGGACGCGGTGTCGAAGCGACGAAAGGGCAAGTCGGGGCCGCGACCGCCGACTTCTTCCCGCTGCTCGGCGTGCATCCGGCGCGTGGGCGGTTCTTCTCCGCTTCCGAGGACGCCCCGCCGGATGGAGCGCACGTGCTCGTGCTCGGCCACGCATACTGGCTGCGGGAGTATGGCGGCTCGGACTCGGCGCTCGGCCGGACGATCGTGGTCGGCGACAAGCCGTTCACCGTCATCGGCGTGACACCGAGTGGCTTCACCGGAGCGGAACTTCGTCCCGTGGACCTGTGGATTCCGATGGCGGCAGGCGCTCACCCGAGGACGGACTGGCCGACGACCTGGCAAGCGCAGTGGTTGAACGTGATCGTCAGGCTCGTGCCGGGTGTCTCGGCGAAGCAGCTCGACGACGACCTCACGTCGGTATTTCGCTCGAACTACGCGGGTCCCGACCACGAGTGGAAGGTCGCCGACGTCAGTGGGCGCAGCATCGCGTTCACCGCTGCGGGGACAGAGCGTCCCGAAGCGGCAGTCGCGCGGTGGCTGAGCGCCGTCGCGCTTCTCGTGCTCGTGATCGCCGCGTCGAATGCGGCGAGCCTGCTCGTCGTGCGGGCGATGCGACGGCAGCACGAGACCGCCGTTCGGCTCGCGCTGGGGATCAGCCGAACACGGCTCGCCCGCCTGCTGATGCTCGAAGGCCTGGCGTGCGCCGCGGGTGGTGCGGTGTCGGGGGTGGCGCTCGGCTACGCCGGGGGAGAGACCATGCGCCGTGTTCTCTTGCCGGGGATTGCTTGGGCGACGCCGCCGGTCAGCCGGCGCATGCTGCTCGTTGCGGGCGGACTCGCGTTGGTCGTCGGGGCGCTCATCGGCCTGGCGCCGATCGCGCAGATTCTGGGCACGGACCTGGCGGCCGCGCTACGCGGCACCATGCAACACGCCAAGGGCGCAACGCGAATGCGGCGGATGCTGCTCACCACGCAGACCGCGTTCTCGGTCACGTTACTCGTGGGAGCGGGACTGTTCATTCGTTCGCTGATTAACGTGCGGCACCTCGACCTCGGCGTGGAACCCGGCCGAGTACTCGTTACCTACGTCGGATGGCCGGCCGCCGCAAATGCCGGCGCGGACGCCGCGCTCGAGGAGATGGCACGGCATGCCAACGACTGGCGCGAGTTGCGCGATCGCCTCGCGCGAACACCGGGCGTGGACGATGCCGCGCTCGCGATCGGCTCGCCGTTCGGCGCGGGATTCGGCGTCGACGTACGAGTGCCGGGGCGTGACTCGCTGCCGAGCGCACCGGGAGGCGGCCCGTATGTGAGCGCTGTCGGCACCGACTATTTCACGACGGTGGGTACGTCGATCGTGCGCGGCCGAGCGTTCGGCGCTGGCGACGGGCCACAAAGCGAGCGTGTCGCCATCGTGAACCAGACGATGGCGTCGCTCATCTGGCCGAACGAGGATCCGCTGGGGAAGTGCCTCATCGTCGACAGCAAGTCGTGCTCGGTAGTCGTCGGTGTGGCGCGCGATGCGCGGCGGTACGGGATTCGAGAGCCCGCGGCCATGCAGTACTACATCCCGTTTGGGCAGGAGTCCAGCATCAGAGGGACCGCGCTCCTCGTGCGCCCGCATGGTGAGGCGCGATCGTTCGAGGAGACTCTGCGCCGTACGGTCGCGACGATCGTCCCTGCCGCGAATCGCGTCGAGGTCAGGTGGATGCAGGAACGCGTCGACCCACAGATCCGCCCGTGGCGGCTCGGCGCGGCGATGTTTGGATTGTTCGGCGTGGTCGCGCTGATGGTGGCCGCGATCGGACTGTACAGCGCCGTCGCATTCAGCACAGAGCAGCGGAAGCACGAGTTTGGCGTGCGGCTCGCGATCGGCTCCGGCACGGGTCGGCTTGTGCGCGGCGTTCTGCTCGAAAGCGTGCGCGCCGCAGCGGTGGGGCTCGCGCTCGGCGGCATCGTCGCGTTGGCCGCAGGCGGCCGCATCGCGCCGCTCTTGTTCAACGTGTCGGCGAGAGATCCAGTCGTCTTCGTGGTCGTCGGCGGCGTCCTCCTCGTGGTAGCCACGTTGGCGTCAACCTTTCCGGCGTGGAAAGCCGCGAGCACAGATCCGGTGTCGGCTCTGCGTTCGCCATGAACGCCGTGGACCCCCACGAGTTTCTCGCGCGCCGCATCCAGCTGTGCCGCGATGCGCTCTCAGCGGTCTCACTCATCGCTTCGTGGCTTGCAGCGCCAGCCTGCCAACGGTCGAGCCCTCGAAACAGTCGTTCGCCCGGCGTGAGAGCATCAACGTGCGCCGTTAGAACCGGCCACGCCCAATCAGCGACCCGAACGACGCGATCCCGACTGTGCGCCTTGGTTCCGCGCGCGCGGACCCGCGGCGACGTGCTCGATCACCGGAGCCGATTGTAGCCGCCGGATCCGGTCGACTCGCCGTCTGCCGTGTTTCCGCCGCCACCGACGACGATCATCCCGCTCATGCCGGGGTGAATGTGGCAGTAATACTTGTAGAATCCCGCAACCGGAAACGTGCGCTGCACCGAGGTATTCGCGTTGGCGCCGTCGATGGTGGCAGGTGCGCCAGTGGGATCATTGTCGAAAAAAACGTTGTGGGCCACGCTGCCGAAAGCGAAAGTGACCGTTCCCCCGACGTTGAGGGCGATCGTCGGCGGTGTGAAAGCGATCGACGGGGTGGCGTTCACCTGCGCGGCCGAGACTGGGGGCGGGAGCGTGTTCCCGGGGTCGGTGGTCGATGACGCGTACGGATTCGTCGACGCGCTGCAGCCGGCGACGATCGATGCCATCGTGAGGGGAGCGATAATGCGACGGAACACTGTGAGCTTCTCCAGACGTTTGGGTGCGGCGGCATGACGGGAGTAGCAGCCCACGTCGACTGGTACCGTAGACGACCACCGGCGTCTACCCGTCGTTCGCGCCTCTCCTTCGCACAGCGCGCGCACGCCGGCCCACTCCACATGACTCGGATGTCGAGTGATTCATTCCCGAGTATGGCCGGGAATAAATCGTCGTCGGTGGATGTATTCCCTGGAGCGCGCGCAGCCCGCGCCCGCCATTCCGACGTCCTTCCACCGGGGATCAAGCCATGTTTGGAGAAATTGGGTTCGACAAGTTGGTAATGTTGCTCGTGATGTTTCTCTTGCTGTTCGGCGCCAAGCGGATTCCGGAGATCGGCCGCTCGCTCGGCAAGGGCATTCGCGAGTTCAAGGGGAGTCTCGCGGGACTCGACGAGCCGGCAGAGCCGGCGCTCGTGCGCGACTCGGGCGTCGAGTCCGCCGGCGCCGCCCTCAACGCGCCGGTCCGCGACGGACAAGCGTTGCGCCGCCTCAACGGCTGATGTCCCCCCGTCACGTCGCACCATCGGTCATGCCGATGGTGGATCACCTGGAAGAGCTGCGGCGGCGGATCTTCTGGGCGTTGGGAGCGGTTGGAGTGGCGACGGCCGTGGCGCTGTTCGTCGTCTTCACGTTTCCGGTGATCCGCGCGCTCGAGCTTCCAATTCGGCCGTATTTGCCGAGTCACAAGCTCGCGTTCACTCATCCGACCGATCCGTTCGACATCGCGATGCATACGTCGATCGCGTTTGGTATCGTCGCCGCGCTTCCGATGTTGGTGCACCAGGCCTGGCGGTTCGTCCGTCCGGCGATGACCACGCAGGAGCGGCGAGCGATTCGCTGGGTGGTTGGCGGATCGCTCGTCCTGTTCGCGGCCGGCGTGGTGCTCGCGTGGAGCATCGTGTTGCCGCTCGCGGTGCAGTGGCTCATGGGTTTGCAGACGGATGCGCTCACGCCCATCATCACGGCTCGGGAGTATTTCTCCTTCGCCGTCGACATGGCGCTCGCGTTCGGGCTTGGCTTCCAGCTCCCGATCGTCGTCGTCG
>DASYSS010000012.1 GCA_036003045.1 Gemmatimonadaceae bacterium | reverse complement strand
CGACCACCACATCGGCGAATCCCGCGTCTCGCAACTCCGCACCGCCGCGCTGCACACCCTGCGCCGCGCGATGACGGGAGCGGCGCACTGATGGGGACGTGTCTCCTGTTCTTCGGGCTGATGTTCCTGAACTACGGGCTGCTCTGTATCAACATGCGCATGGTCGCGCGCGGCCACTACCTCGGCACCGCGAGCACGGACGCGGCGATCGCCGTGCTCAACTTCACCCTGATTCGGTACGTCGCGTCGACCGAGTCGCTGATCGCGCACGTCGGCTACGTCTGCGGCGGCGTCAGTGGGTCGATGCTCGGCCTGTACGTGACGCGGAAGTCCTGATGGCGATGGCCCCGCCGCGCCCCTGCACGCATCCTCGCTGCCCGCAGCTGATTCCCGCCGGCCAGCAGTGTCCCGATCATCCGCGTCCGACCGCCCAGCAACGTGGCTACACCCACGAGTGGACAGGGTACGCCGTCGCCTGGCTCGTCCGCTTTCCCTGGTGTGGCCAACGCCACGACGGCCAGTTCTATGCCGAGCACAGTCGCTGCGTGCAGCACGGGAAGCGTACGCTCGCGCGCGTCGTCGATCACATCCGCTCGCTCGTGAGCGGCGGGGCGCGCATGGACCCGAAGAATCACCAAAGTTTGTGCCGATCCTGCAACACCCTCAAAGGTTGAGCCTTATGGAGACACCCGCGTCGACGCCGCCCCACCTGCCGACCCTGTTCCAACGCCCGGATCGCGTCGCCGATCCGCTCTACGTCCTGCTCCCGGTCTCGAACTCCGCCCGCTACCGCACCCGCTGGAAGCTCTACGAAGACGCCGTGAAAATGTGCACCGAAGCCGGCGCGATCCCCTACACGGTGGAAGTCGCCTTCGGCCACCGCGCGTTTGCGATCACCCAAGCCGACAACCCGCAGCATGTCCAACTCCGGACGAGCCATGAATTCTGGTTCAAGGAACATGCCTGCAATCTCGGCGCGCGCCATCTGCCGCCGACGGCCAAATACCTCGCCTATATCGACACCGACACGCGCTTTGCCCGCGACGACTGGGCCAACGAAACGGTCCAGCGCCTGCAGCATTACGCCTGCGTGCAGATGTGGTCCGAGTACCACCTGCTCGACGCGGACTATCACCTGATCGGGTCCTCGCCGAGTTTGATGGCGAGCTATCTGCACGGCTGGCCGCGGAATACCCCGCACGTCGGCACCACGTACCCGTATCCTCGGGCGGGGAAGGTGCCATGGCCCGGCCCGCCCGGTCTGGCGTGGGCGTGGCGCAAGGACGCGTGGGACGCGGTCGGCGGCCTCCTCGATGTCTGCATCCTCGGGAGCGCCGATACCTACATGGCCTTCGGCCTGCTGGCCCGCCTCACGGACGACCTCGTGTCCCCGACGTTCTCGCCGGGGTATCGCCGCGCAATCTATCGTTGGCAGGAGCGTGCGGCCGTGCTGCTCAGAAACGTCGGCGTCGTCCCCGGACTGGCGTTGCACTACTGGCACGGATCCATGAAGTCACGCGGCTACAGCACGCGAAACCAGATCCTGATCGCCAACCAGTTCGACCCGCACGAGGACCTGATGCGCGACCACCAGGGCCTCTATCAGCTGCGCGTCCGTGATGCGCGCACCATCGCCATCCGCGACGGCTGCCGGGAATACCTCGCCTCACGCAACGAAGACCAGGTCTGACCAAGGAGGAACGAATGAGTGATCCCACCTACGTGGTGTGTCCGACGTGCGGCAGTGACCGCTTCCTGCAGGCGCGTCGGTTCTACACGTTGAAGCTCGAGGACGGCACGGTCCAACGCAACTGGGCCGTCGGTGCCGAGGACTCGAGCGAGATGGTGTGTGCGCACGACGCGACACGTTTGCGGTGGAACCGCGCGACGCAGACGTTCGATGTCGTGCCGAAGCCGTGAGTGTGCAACACGCGACCGGTTCCACTTGACATCGACGCGCGACGCGCGACGGCGCACGTGCGTTGCCGGGCGGGGGGCGTGCGAATCACGAGAAATTCGCGCGGCCGCCAGACCGGTCGCGTCGAAACACCGGATTTCGCAGAAAAACAAATGCGCGAAATAACCCGCTAGATGGCTGGGAATAAGAACAGCGGCCGCCGGCCCCAACCGACGGCGCTGAAGGTGCTGCGCGGCAACCCGGGCAAGCGAAAACTGAACCCGGACGAGCCGACACCGCCACCGGGCGACGTCGTGAAGCCGCTGACGTTGTCGACGCCGGCGGCCGCGGTGTGGGATCGACTCGCGCCCATGGCGATCGCGATGCGCACGTTGACGTCGGTCGACGGCACGGCATTCGGGATGCTGTGCGAGGTGCAGGCGACGCTGGAATGGGCGGCCGGCCGGAAGGATCCCCCCCCGCGCAACAGCGGCGAGCGGCCGTCGCAGTGGGTGCGCCGGTCGCACGCGCGTTTGACTGCGGCGATCAAGATCGAAAAAGACTTCGCGCCGATCATCCGGCCGTACTACGCGCTGTTCGGGCTCGAGCCGGTGAGTCGCTCGCGGATCCAGGTCCCGAAACAACACGACGAGACGCCGGCGACCAGCAAATGGGCCGGCGTGCTCAAGTGAAGAAAGAATCCGCTGGCGCGCGTGCCATTCGCCTGATCAACAACCTGACCCACACATCTGGGGTCTTCGGCCGGCAGCCGTTCAACCTCCGTCCCTGGCAACAGCGGATCATCCGCCAACTGTTCACGACCCGGAAGGACGGCCTGCGCCTCTATCGCACCTGTCTCTTGATGCTGCCGCGCAAGAACGGGAAGACCGAGCTCGCCGCGGCGCTGGCGATTTACTTCCTGCTGTTCGACGGCGAAATCGGCGGGGAGATCTACTGCGCCGCGGCCGACCTCGAGCAAGCCTCGAAGGTCTTCGACGCCATGGTCGCGATGATCGAGAACGATCCCGAGCTCGCCGCCCAGGTCGAGATCATCCGATCCCAGAAACGGATCGTGCATCGGGCCAGCGGCAGCTTCGCGCGGGCGATCTCCGGCGACGCCTTCAACAAGCACGGCTTCAATGCCTCGGTGGTGATCTACGACGAGCTCCACGTGGCGCGGAACCGGGATCTCTGGGATGTGCTGTCGACCAGCCAGGGCGCGCGGCTGCAGCCGTACATGATTGCGATTTCCACCGCGGGGTACGACCGCCATTCGATTCTGTGGGAACTCTACGCGCACGCGCTGAAGGTGCGCGCGACGCCGTCGCTCGATCCGACATTCCTACCGATTCTCTTCGAAGCGCCGATCGGCGCCGACTGGACGGATGAGAAGGTCTGGAAGCAGGCCAACCCCGCGCTCGGCGACTTCCGCAGCCTCGAGGAGATGCGCAGCCTGGCCGCGCGTGCCCAACAGATTCCCGCGCAAGAGATGACGTTCCGCCGGCTGTATCTGAACCAGTGGACGGAGAGCGCGGAACGTTGGGTGCCGCTGGCGGCCTGGGATGCGTGTTGCGTGGTGGATGTCGCACAGGCGACCCCATGACGCGGGCCGAATTTCGCACGCGCCTGAAGGGCCGGCGCTGTTACATCGGCGTGGACCTCGGGTCCACCAAGGATCTCACCGCGACGGTCGCGATCTTCCCGGACGACGTCGGGCCCGGTTTTGACGTGCTGGCGCAGTTCTTCATGCCGAAGGAGAACATGCATGCGCGTGTCAATCGGGACGGGGTCCCATACGACCAGTGGGAACGCGGGGCGTTTCTCATCGCCACGCCGGGCCCGGTCACCGATTACGAATTCGTGCGGTATCACCTCCATGGGTGGGCGGCCGAGTTCCAGGTCCTCGAGATCTCCTACGACCCGTGGAACGCGACCGACCTGGTGTCGCGGCTGCTGCAGGACGGGCTGCCGATGATCCCGATGCGGCAGGGCTTCGCGTCGCTGACGGCGCCGACGAAATCGCTCGAGACGGCCATCCTCTCGAGGCGGCTGCGCCACGATGGCCACCCGATCTTGCGGTGGAACATCGACAACATCGTGGTGGAGCTCGACGCGGCCGGGAACTACAAGCTCTCAAAGGACTTGAGCACGGAAAAGATCGACGGCGCCGCCGCCCTGGTGAACGCGATCGATCGCATGGACCGCCACACCGACGCGCCGGCTGAGGATCCCGTCTTGGTGACCGCATGAGATACACCCAGGCGGTCGACGGGGTGTGGATACGGCCGCATCGCCGCCGGCACTACATCCGGTGCTGCGACTGCGGCCTCGTGCACCGGCTCGAGTTTCGCGTCCGAGGCGGCCGCCGAATCGAGATTCGCGCATTCCGCCTCCGCCGCCGTGGGAAGCGGACGGTATGAAGCCCGGCCGGCCGCCGGTCGACGACGCGGATACGTCGACGGAGGTCGGGGTTACCTTGCCGACGAAGCAGTTCGACGCGTACGCCAAACGGGCCTTGCACGAGGACGTCAGCGTGCCCGAGATCATCCGCCGCGACCTCGCCAAGCAGAAGCCGCCGGCCGAATAAACATCGATAAACCCTGTCCGTCGGCGCCGACGACTCACACTGACACGTGTGGCGTGCCCTTCTTAATGCGCTGGTTGTTGTTCTGGCGGCCGCCGTATCTGTTGCGGCGGGTGATCGTGAATCTCACGCACGACTCGACGGAGGCCTTCGAGGGTCTGGTCTGGTCGTATCGGGGCGGCTGGCTCACGCTGCGGGACGCCTCCGCCTTGAAGGCGGGTCTGCCGCCTTCGCCGATACCCGGCGAGCTGGTGATTCACCGCTCCAACGTCGCGTATACGCAGGTCCTGCCGTGATCGTGCGGACCGTCGCCGGGTTGCAGGCCCTGAGCACGCCGTCGCCCACCTGGCAGATGTCCGGGTCCGGCGCGGGCAGTCTCGACTTGTACGGTGCCTCGCCGCAGACCTACAAGCGGATCTACGACACCCAACCGAACGTCCGTATTCCGGTCGATTTCTTGGCGCGCAACGTGGCCCAGCTCGGGCTGCCGGTGTTCCGGCGGGTGAGCGACACCGACCGCGTGCGCTTGCCCGATCACGAGCTCGCGCAGTGGCTCGATCATCCGAACCCCGCGACGACGCGCTACCGGCTGGTCGAAGACACCGTCCAGGACTATCTGATCTACTGGCACGCGTACTGGCTCAAGATCCGCTCGACACCGGCGATGGGCCTGGTGCGCTTGCCCGCCGGGGAAATGTCATTCAGCGGCGGGCTGATCCCGACCGCCTTCATCTGGACGTCGCTCAACGGGCAGCGCCGCGAGTTCGACGCCTCCGAGATTGTGCATTTCGGGCCGCTCGACGGGGTGTCGCCGCTCGAGACGCTGCGTCGCATCCTCGCCGAAGAGGCGGCCGCCGGCGCCTATCGACAATCCCTGTGGGGCAATGCCGCGCGCATCGAAGGCGTGATCGAACGGCCGGTGACGGCGCCGAAGTGGACGTCGGCGCAAAAGACCGACTGGCGCCGGCAGTGGCAAGAGGCCTACGCGTCCGGCGGGTCGCGGCCGGGCGCGGTCTCTGTCCTCGAAGACGGGATGACCTTCAAGCCGATCGGCTTCAGCGCGAAGGATTCCGAATTTCTCGCGGCGCGCAAGTTGACCCGGGAAGAGTGCGCGAGTCAGTACCACATTCCGCTGCCGATGGTTGGCATCCTCGATCACGCGACGTACAGCAACGTGCGCGAGATGCGCAAGATGCTCTATGCGGACTGCCTCGGGCCGATGCTCGAGATGTTCCAGGCGGAGATTGAGCGGCAGATGCTGCCGGACTGTGCCGACCACGACCGCATCTACTGTGAATTCAACATCGCCGAGAAACTGAAAGGCTCGTTCGAAGAGCAGGCGCAATCGTTGTCGCTGGCGGTCGGCAAACCGTGGATGAAACCGAACGAGGCGCGCGCGCTGCAGAACCTGCCGGCCGACGACAATCCGGCGTCCGACGAGATTGCGGCCCAGCAAGGCGGACCCGCCGCGCCGGCGGCGGGCGATCCCCCGGTCCCGTTCAAACCTACGCCGAAAGCCGGCGCCGACGCGGTGGATGTCTCGCCCGTGATTCAGGCGCACCGTACGCGACAGGCGACCCGGCTGGCCAAGCTTCCGATCGCTGAACGGGCCGCGGCCTTCACTGCCGACCTCGACCGCTGGAATCGGGAACTCGCGGCGGACCTCTCCGCGCTCACGGGCACGACGAACGAAGCCTATCTCGCCGCATCGGTCAACGACGCGACGCTGATGCACCTGGAACTCGAGGCGCTCCATGGGTGATCGCTACGCCCACATCCTCAGCTTCGCGCTGTCGCATCCGTGGGCGATCGACGAAGACATGATGCCCGTGATTGCGGGCGCCCTCGCGCGCCACATCGCCGGCGTGAGCTCGAGCGCAGAGATTCAGGCGGCGCTCGTCGACCGGAAGAACCTTCCGCAGCCGCGCGCCGGCAGCATCGCCATCATCCCGGTCTACGGTGTCATTGCGCCGCGGATGAACATGATGTCCGACATGTCGGGCGGCACGACGTTCGAGCAGCTCACCAATCAGCTGCGCGCGGCCGTCGCCGACAAGACCGTCAAGACCATCGTGCTCGATGTGAACTCGCCGGGCGGCAGCGTCGCCGGCAGTCCCGAGTTCGCCGCGGAAGTTATGAAGGCGCGCGCGAAGAAGCCGATCATCGCGCAAGCGCAATACACGATGGCCTCCGCCGCCTATCAGCTCGCGGCGGCCTGTACGGAAATCGTCGCCTCGCCGTCGGCGCGGGTCGGGTCGGTCGGCGTCTTCTCCATGCACAACGATTTGAGTGCGGCGCTCGAAAAGCTCGGGGTCAAGCGGAAGTACTACTCCGCCGGCATTGGCAAGGTCGATGGCAACGAGACTGGACCGCCGAGCGAGGAGTACGACGCGCGCACGCAGGCCTCCGTCGAAGCCGCGTACAGCGCGTTCGTCTCGAGCGTGGTCAAAGGTCGCGGCCAGGGCATGACCGCCGATCGCGTCCGCACCGACTGGAAAGCGCACGTCTACGACGCACCGGCCGCCCTCGCGAACGGGATGATCGACTCCATCGCCACCCTCGACGAAACCATCACGCGCCTCTTGACGGCGTCCCCGGACGCCGCGGATCGCCGCGCCGCCCTCGCCTTTGCCTCTGTCGATGCCACGGACCAGGAGCTGCCTCGCGCGGCCACGTCCCAGGAGCGTCAGGCGGAGATCACGTGGCAGCACGCGCTCGATCGCCAGCTGCTCGAACTCGACCTCTGAAGGACCTGACCATGAATATCACCCAGCTCGCCGTCAATCTCCGCGCCAAGCAAGCCGAGATCAAAGCGTTGCTCGAGACCCAGATGCGCGCCTGCGAGGCGCACGTCGCCGCCGCCGCCACCGCCACCACGCCCGAAGTGAAGGGCCGGCTCCGGACGGACGAGGAAAAGGCGGCCGTGCAGGTCCTCCTCGACGAAGGGAAGAGCCTCAAGGCCCGCATCGATAGCGCCGCTGGCGACGCGAACATGTTGGACGAAATCGAGCGTCTGACGGCGGGCATGGTCGAGCGCCCGGCTCAGGGGACGGGACAGGCGGCGGCGCGGTCGACTCGGTCCATGGGCGAGCAGTTTGTCAACGATCCCGGGTTTCGTGCCTTCATCAAGAGCGGCGGGCATCAGGTCCAGCAGGGCGTGATGTTCACGTCGCCGGCCGTGGATCTGCAGGCCACGCTCGTCGACACCTCGGGCGGATCCGGTGGGCCCCTGATCGTGCCGGACTATCGGCCGGGCGTCATTATGCTCGGCCTGCGGCGGCTCGTCGTGGCGGATCTCATCGCCCCCGGCTCGACCGATTCGAACGCGATCATCTACATGAAGGAGCTCGCCGAGACCAACGCGGCCGCGGCGGTCGCCGAGGGCACGGCGAAGCCCGAATCCGCGCTGTCCTTCGTGCAGGCGACTGATCCCGTCACGAAAATCGCCACGTGGATTCCGGTCACCACCGAAATGCTCGAGGACTTCTCGGCCATGCAGTCGCTCGTCGACGCGCGCCTGAAGATGTTCCTGAGCCTCGCGGAAGAGGACCAGTTGCTCAACGGGAGCGGTGTCGCACCCAACATGCGCGGGATCAACAATCGGCTGGCGCTGGCGGCGGCCGTCGCGCGCGGCGCGGATTCCAACATGGACGCGCTCATGAAACAGATCTCGGCCATCGCGACCAACGCGCTGATTCAGCCCGACGGCTTCGTGATGAACCCGGCGAACTGGCTGACGATCCAGCTCGCCAAAAACGCCAACGGCAACTACATGGGCTCGGGCCCGTGGGCGGGGCCGCAACCGGCGCAGCTGTGGGGCTTGCCCGGCGCGATCACCCCGGCCGAACCGGCGGGAACGTCGCTCGTGGGCGCCTTCGCGACCTGCGCGCAGTTCTTCCGGAAAGGTGGGGTCAAAGCCGCGATGAGCAACAGCCATCTCGACTTCTTCACCACCAACAAGGTCGCGATGCTCGTCGAAGAGCGCGGCGCCTTGTGCGTCTACCGCGAAGCGGCGTTCGGGAAAGTCACCGGCCTGCTCTAGTCGACGGACGCTCACCCTCGCGGCGAGTCCGGACCGTTGTTTCTGGGCTCGCCGTTCCTCGCGCGTCACATCTTTTTCAGGGAGCCCGCCATGCCGCGTTGGAATGCGACCAAAAATCAGTACGTGCGCGGCGACGATCTCGCCGTATACACCGTTGACGGGTCGATTCCCGTCGTGGACGGCGTGCACGAGCTCGCGAAACCGAGCGCGGGCGCGTTTACGCTCGCGCCGCCGGCGGCCGGGGACGACGGCATGCTGCTCACGATCACCGCCAAAACCGCCTTTGCGCACGTGGTGACCCTCACCGAGGGCCTCGGCGGCAAGGGCACCGCGTTCGATCAGATCGCGTTCGCGGCGGTGGGCGACACGATCACGCTGCGCGCGGTCAACCAACACTGGGTGCCGATCGGCGCCCCGTACGGCGCGGTCATCTCGTAAACGGGCCATGCTGGGCTTTCGCGCGGACCCCGGCGACTGCCTGATTTGCGGCACGGCGCATTGCGCGTGCGGCGGACCAGTCGTGCTGCGTCTCCTGCCCCAGCGGGATGCGATGCCGGCGGAAGTGCAGTCGATCGAACCGCCTGCCGACCTTGCGCCGCCGGTGGAGTGCGACCCGCCGCCGCCCTCGTTTTCGACGGCGGAGTACAAGCGCGCGATCCACGGGCCCAAGAAGGCGCGGCGATGAGCTTCGTCCAACCGCCGTACTGGGCGTACGAGCGCGGCGGGCTGCGTGGCTGGCCGCAGCATGTCGGCCTGTCCGTCATCACGCCGCCGGTGGGAGAACCGCTCACCTTGGACGAGGCAAAGGCGCACGTCAAGGTCGACGGGCCCGAATCGGATGCGGAACTGACCCGCTGGATCAGCGCCGCACGCCTTGATGTCGAGGTGTATACGTCGCGCGCGTGCCTGACCCAGAACGTCGACGTCACCCTGAGTCGGTTTCCCTGGGCCCGGCGCGCGATTGAGATCCCGATCGCGCCGCTGCAGCGTGTCACCGGCATCGACTACCTCAATGCGAGTGGAGACATCATCGATCTGGACCCGACGCTGTACGCCTTCGACGCGCCGCAAGGGCCGTACGCCGCCCCGGGGCGCGTGATGCTGGCCTACGGACAGTACGCCTGGCCGTACCCACCGGCGATGGAGGTACTCAACGGCGTGACGATCCATTGTGTCGTCGGCTACGGCGACACCGGCGTCGCGGTGCCCGCGGCCTTGACGGCGGCGATGCTCCTGCTCATTGCAAATTGGTGGCTCAACCGTGAGGCGGGCGCGATTATCCGGGGCTCGGCCGACGTGTTGCCCTACGGCGTCGATCGCCTGTTGCAGCCGTTCCGCCAGGAGACGCTCGCGTGAGCGGCCGGACGGAGTCTGGGACGTTGACCAAGCGTGTCGGCCTCGAGAATCCGGGCCCGGCGGTGTCCGATGGCGACGGCGGCACGACGCAAACGTGGACGGCGTGTTCACCCTCACCGGTGTGGGCCTCGATCGTGCCAGCGACGGTGCGCGATCTCGAGAAGGTCGTTGCGGCGACGGTGCTGGCGACCGTGACCCATCTCGTGACGATGCGGTATCACCCCCAAGTGACCACGCAAACGCGGGTCATTTACGGGACGCGGATCTTCAACGTCACCGGCGTCGTGAATAGCGACGAGGACGACCTCGAAACCGTCGCGCTTTGCGCCGAGGTGGTGTCCTGATGGCGGACAACCGCTTTACCTGGACCGGCCTCGAGGAACTCAAAGCGGACCTGCGGAACCTGCCCGCGACCTTGGCCGGAAAGGGCGCCGATCGCGTCGAAGCGCGGGCCAACAACGCTTACGCGACGATCCACGCGGGGTATCCGTCGCGGTCCGGGGATTTACGGAACGATCTCACGGTTACACACGCGCGGAATCAGTTTGGCGCGACTTCCCTCGTCCGGAACTCCTCGAAACACGCGCTCGCGTTCGACGTGGGCACGCAGGCGCGGCACAACAAACTCGGCGCGAATCGCGGATCAATGCCGGCCAACCCACTGTTTTCCCAAACGATCGTCCAGGAGCGTCGCCGGATGTGGAGCGACTTGAAAGATCTGCTTACGGAGGAAGGCCTGACGGTGACCGGGGATGCCTGATTCGTCGGACATCGACAGCGCACTGGTGGCGAAATTGTCGGCGGATACCGGCATCGGCGGGTTGATGAGGTTGGCCGTCGATGGCGTGTTCATGGACGAGGCAGGGAAGTCGCTTGTGACGGGAGGGAATGCGAAGCAGTTCGTCATTGTGTCGCTCGTGGATGAAGTGGACGAACCCGTGCTCGGCAAGCGCGGGTTTGAAGATGCGCTCTATCTCGTGAAGTTTGTCGAGTTGTCGACGGTGAGTCCGAGTCACGTGAAAGCCGGCGCCGCCCGCATCGATGCCCTGCTCGAGGACGGCGTGTTGACGGTGCCCGGCTACACCCACATGGTGCTGTGCCGGGAGTCGCGGATCCGGCTGTTGGAGGTCGACGAGGAAGACGCGTCGATTCGTTGGCAACATCGCGGCGGGCAGTACCGGGTGCAGCAGGCGCCGGTGTAATGCGGAATCGATCGAAAGGGTAGAAGCACATGGCTATCAAATCCGGACGCTACGGCACCGTCAAATACGATCCCGCGGGCACCACGCCCGTCGCGCTCATCGCGTTGAACGGGTGGAAGCTCAGTCTCAAAACGGACTACGACGAAGTGACGTGCTTTGGCGACAACAACAAGGTCTGGGTGCCGGGCTTGCCGGACATCTCCGGCTCCTTGTCGGGGTTCTGGGATTCCACCAACACCATCATCTTCGCCGCGACGCGGGCGGCCACGCCGGGCCTGCTCGAGCTCGCGCCGAACTCCACCGAGCCGACGTTCAAGTTCTCGGGCCTCGCCTATCTCGACGCCGACATCGATTGCAGCGTGAAGGGTGGACCGAAAGTCACGTCGTCCTTCAAGGCAGCCGGAAGCTGGACCGAAGCCCCATAGGGGGCGCGTATGTCCTTCGCAGATTGGGCGGCGCCGGAGGCAACCTTTCATCGCATCCGACTGCGCGGGGTGGGCGGCTCCCTCGTGTGGGGCTGGCACACCGTGGCGACGTTCAAACACTGGACGATTCGCAAGGGCGGCCGGGAGATCTGGCTCTTGACCGCCGCGATCGAGCGCGTCGAGCCGTACCAAATTCGGATGACGCCGCTCCTCTTCTCGGCGCCGCGGGAGACGGGACCACCCTGGTGCTGGGGGGTGAACTCGATCGACGTCGGCGACCGTCAACTCATGGCGCGGCTCGGGCCGCCGGAGCAATAGATGCCGTCACGTGTGGTGCGCCCGACGTCTCGCACACTCATGATCTCGCGTGGGGACTGGCTCCTCGTGAAAGATCGCTTGAATCACGGGGAACAGCAGGACGCCTTCGCTCGACGATATGTCACGAACGCCCTCGGCGGCCATTCCGTGAATCTCCGCGCCCAAGGGATGGAGAAGGTCACTGCCTATCTGCTCGAGTGGAATCTGACGGGGCCGGATGACACGCACGTGTTGCCGTTGCGGAACGTGGCGGGCGAGTTGGATCCGATTGTGATGGCGGCGTCGCTCAACGCGATCGACCCTGAGAGCTTCGCCGAGATTTTCAACGCCATCGAGGGGCACGAAACGGCCATGGCGGCCGCGCGAGCGGAGGAAAAAAAACTCCAGGCTGGCGAGAGCGCGTCGTCAGCGACGTCACCGTCGCCCGCGCCTGTGCCTGGACCCTCGGAGACGTCCGCGACCTAGACGAGGACGACTATCAGGTAATCGTCGAGCTGCTCATCGAACAGAAAGTCATCCAGCGAGTGGGTGACGACGAGGACGCGGACGAGGAGAACGACGACTAGATGGCGATCAGCGGGAAATTCGAGGCCGATTTTGCCTCGTTCCAAGCGGCGGTCGACGGATCCGTCGCCAAGCTGACTTCGATGGAATCCGGCGCCACGAACGTGGCGGCGGCGGTCAATCGGGTCGCGAACAGTTTGGAAGGCGGCAAGATCGTCCAGCAGGCCACGATTGCCGCAGCGGCGGTCGAGCAAATCGGCGGCGTCTCCGTACTCACGGAGGCCCAACTCGCGCGCCTGGGCATCACCGCGACCGAAGCGGCCGCGAAGTTGCGCGCGATGGGCCAGGACGTGCCGCCCGGCATTCAAAACATTGCGGACCAGGCCCGTGGTGCGGCGGAAGCGAGCCTCAGCCTCGGCACCGCTGCCAAGACGACGGGCGACAGCTTCGGCCAGTGGACAGGTAAGTTCGACATCAAGTCCGCCATCAGCGATCCGATCGGCACGGCGAAAGGTGGGCTCCTGGCGTTCGCGGAAACGCTCGGTCCCGCGGGGATCGCGCTGGGGGCGGTGGCCGCGGCCGGCGGGATCCTCGGCGGCGAGCTCCTCAGCCTGGGCAACGACGCCGAGACGGTAGGGGCCTCGATCGGGCGAATGGGTAAGCAATTCAACATCCCCGTTGAAGACGTGTCCACGCTCCGGTTCGCGGTCCAAGCCGCGGGTGGAGACTTTTCGTCGTTCGGCGACAACATGTTTACCTTTCAGAAGCGCATCGAGGACAACGGCGATGCCGTCAGCAAGGGATTGGAGAAGATCGGCCTCTCGCTCAATGCCGTGAAGGCCCTCCGGCCGGACGAGCAATTCCTCGCGGTCAGCGATGCCCTACGCGCCACCGGCAGTGAAACCAATAAAGCCGCCGTCGCGTTTGAAATTTTCGGGAAGCAGGGCAAGGACATGTTGCCCCTGTTGCTGAAGCCCCTGAGTGATCTGGAACAACAGAGCCGCGACCTCGGGGACACGTGGTCGACGGTCGACGTCGCCGCCGCCGCGGCGTTCAAAAATTCGATGAATCTCCTGGCGACGGAAACGGAGGAAGGGTGGATCCAGATGGGCCGCTCCGTGGCGCCGGCGACCGATGCCTGGGAGGTCGGCTGGGCGCGGATGAAGCTCGCCGTCGTCAATGTGGTCAACCTCCTCCCCGAGGCGGCCGACACCCTTCGTCACGTGACCGGCTCTGTCGGGGACCTCGAGGTGGCCACGCAATCACAAGGTGCCGCCCAGGATGCGGCGAATGCGCTGTTCCGCGTGGCAAAAACGGAAGGACTCTCGTACGGCGACCAGGTGACCGAGGTCGCGACCAAAATGCTCACGCTCGGCTATTCCCAGAAGACCGTGGGCGACCTGACCGGCCTCCTGTCGTCGCAGGTCAGAACCATCGCCGGCGACTTGAAGGCCGCGTCGAACGCGACGGACGACTACAACGCCACGAACACCCGTGTGGAAGCTGCCTTGGGCAAATTGGGCGGCGGTATCGACAACGTCTCGCCCAGCTTCCGCGGCTGGATCCAGGACATGAAAGACGCGAACGTGTCCATGAAGGACATCGAAGCTGAGTCGACCCTGACGGCGGCGCAGATTGCCCTGGTTCTGAAGGCGAATACCGATACCGCCGAGGCCACGAAAAAATTTACGACCGCGATGGGCGAGCTCAACGCCTCCGGCGTTGGCTGGAAAGGCACGCTCGACACGATCGACGGCGCCGTGGCGGTGGCGATCAAGGGCTATCTCGACGCGGGCGTCTCGCAAGCCTCGCTGGCGACGGCCTATGGACTAACGGCAGTCCAGGTGAAGGCGGTCGCCAGCTCACTCACCGACGAACAGGCCGCGCTCAAGCTCGAGGCCAAGAGTGTCGAGGAAACGTCGAAGCTCTGGGATGACTACTTCGCCCTGAAAGTCGAGCACGGCGGCACCGCGACCGACAAGCAGATCGCGCAGATCGAGAAGTGGGCGGCCGACCTAACCGCAAAAATGGTCGCGGCGCACACCGACACGGCCGACTTCTACACCGCGCTGGCGGCGCTCTCGCAAGAAAAGCTCGACGCCGTGATGGTGAATTGGAGCGACCTGAGTAGTCACTCCCGCCAGTCCCTTCAGGAGATCGCCGACAAGGCCGTGGCGACCTACGCGTACGTGCAAGCCAATAGTGGCGACTTCACCGCGAAATTTATTCAGCAGAAGGACGACGAAGCGCGGGCGGCCGAGAACGCCGCCTTCCATTGGCAGGACAGCTTTGATACCGCGGGCGACAAGGTGATCGCGAAGACCCAAGAGGTGGGGAAGGCCGTCGCGGTCCTCCTCGGGCAGTTCGTCGAACTCGGGAATGGCTACTCGCAGCAGACGAGCCTCGGCGGCGGATCCCAAACGTGGGATCTCTCCACCGCCACCGGAATGGCGCAGTTCCAAGCCATGAATCCGGGGGCCGCCATCAACGGCGAAGCGAACGACCCGGCGTGGTTCAAAACCCACACGTTGCAGGATGCCGTCCTCGCGGGCCTGATTAACTTGAACGCCGGATTGCAAGCCGCTTACGGCAGTCCGATCGGCGGCATCAATGAAGACGTGCTGTCGGACCTCACGAAGGCGTCGCAAGCGCGCTATTTAGCGGCGCTCGATGCCGCCGACGCTGCTGCCGCGGGGAAAGCGCCCTCCTTTGCCACCGGCGGGGTCGGGGACTTTGGCGCGGGCACGCTCGCCATGCTGCACGGGAAGGAAGCCATCGTCCCGCTCAGCGGCAGCAGCGCGACGGGCGGCGGCGTGACGCTCGTCCAGTACATTACCGTGACACAACCCCTCGGCACGCCGACGGCGATCGGCAAAGCCGTCGGCGATGCGTCGATCGCCCGATTGCGATCGTTGGGCGTGCGCTTCCCGACAGGCGTCTGACGTATGCCGGGCCTGTCTGGATCAGCGCACGCGATCAAGTCGGCTCGAGCCGGCGTCGCGCGCTCGGGCGCCAGTCGCGCCGGCTGGCCGATCCTGCAAGGCATCGTCGCGCGACAATACGCGCTCTCCGCCATCGCGCGATCCGGCGCGACGCGCAGCAATTACACCTCGGGCAAGGTCTTCGTCGCGATCGCGGGCGTCGGGGTGACCTATGGCTTCGGCGCCGGCAATCGGATTCGCGTCGACTCTCTCTCGATCACCGACACGCTGAACGATGCCGCGACGACGGCGACGCTGCGCACCTGGGGGATCGTGCCGGCCGCCGGCGCCGACGTCGTCGCGACGCTGGGGTCAAAGAACAACATGCGCCGGCTGTTCGGCGGTACCGTCCTCAATCTCAAGCAGGGGTATTTGGGCAGCGTGCCGGCGCACGTCTTCGCCGACGTGAACCTGATCGATTACACCTGGGGACTCGGTCGCCGGAAGGTGACCGCGCGCTATCTCGCGACGACGGCCGGCGCCGTGCTGACGGCACTCGTCGGGACGTTCGCGACGAGTTACACGGCGGCGGCCAGTGCCGACTTTACCGGTCTGCCGATCGACGAGATCACCTTCACCGATCAGGATCTCTCCGACTGCCTCACGCAGTTGACGAAGCGTGTTGGCGGCTCGTGGCTGTGCGACTACTTCCGCGTCGTACGCGCCTTTCTCGTCGACACGACGCAAACGGCGCCGACGATCATCAATGCCGTGCATCGGACGCTGTCGGCGCTGACGATCGAGCGTGACCTGGGGTCGGTCGTGACGCGCGTGCTGGTCGAAGGCGGGGGCGGGAATACGCTAGAGGCGTGCGCTCCCGGCGAAACGATCATCCCCGTCGACGTCGCGACGTGGTACGAGCCGACCGGGGGCACCGTGCGATCCGGGCCGAATCGCTTGACGTATACCGCGCGCGCGCTCGGCGGCGGCGGGTCGCTGGTTGGACCCGGCGCGGGACCGGTCGCCGCGCCCGGCGTGACCTTGGCGAGCGGTGCCGGCGTCGACAACGGCAGTCACGACTACGCGGTGACGTACACGACGCCGGCCGGCCTGTCAGTTGCGGGACCGCGGGCGACGATCGCCGTCGGGAACCTGGCAGCGCCGGTGAGCCCGCCGACGACGGCACCCGCGACGATCGGCGTCGGGCCTGACGCCGGCAGTCACGACTATGCCGTGACCTTCGTCACCAGCTCCGGCGAAACGACCGCCGGGCCGTCAGTGACACAAGCGACCGGGATCACCGTGGCGCCGACGGTCGCGCCGGTGCCGAGCGCGCCGACGATGGGGGCCGGGCCGGACCCCGGCACGCACGACTACGCGGTGACCTTCGTCACGCCGATCGGCGAGACGACGCCGGGGCCGGTCAGTGCACAAGTCACAACCGGGCCGATTGCGGCGCCGTCGACGGCACCGACGGCCGGCGCGGCCGTGCTCGGACTCGGACCGGCAGCCGGCAGTCACGACTATGCCGTGACCTTCGTGACCAGCTCCGGCGAAACGACCGCCGGGCCGCGCACGACGACGTCGACGGGTCTGCTGCCGGCCCCCGCGACGGCACCGACAGCGGCCGGCGTGACGGTCGGCAGCGGGCCGGACGCCGGCAGTCACAACTATGCCGTGACCTATGTCGCCGCGAGCGGTGAGACGACGCCGGGGCCGATCGTGACGCTGGCAACCGATGTCACGCCGGCGCCGACCGGTGCGCCGGTGCCGGGGACGCCGACCGCCGGCGCCGGTGCCGACGATGGGACGCACGACTACGCACTGAGCTTCACAACCAGCGTCGGCGAGACGACGCCGGGGCCGATCGGGGTCACCGTCACGACCGGGCCGGTCGCCGGCGTGACGACGGCAGCGCCCGGCAGCGCGCCGGCTGGGGCGGCGGCTGGACCGACCGGTAATCTCTCGGCGCTCGCCGCCTACAAGTACGCCGTGACGTTCATCGCCGGCGCGGGCGAGACGACGGCCTCTCCGTTGCTCACGATGTTTGTGGCGTCGATCTCGAACGGGGGCGTGGCGCCTGGGTATACCGCCGTCGCCGGATCTGGGCTGGGTGTCGGATTTTACGAGTATGCCTTCACGTTGATTTCGGCGTCAGGGGAAACGGCTGTCCTAGCGTCGACCTCACGAAACACAACGAGCGGGAATCAGAAAGTACACATTACGGCACCTGGCACCGGTGCCGATCCGAGGGTGACCGGCTACCGGATTTATCGTGGCGCCGTGGGCGCCGGCAGTCCCTTGTATCTCGTCGCGACGCAAGCGAACGGCGTCGCCTTCGACGACACGACGCCAGACGCGACCCTCGTCACGCGATCCATTGCGCCGACGGTTGACACCGCGTCAACGGGGCAGTTCGCACTCAGTTCGATCCCGGTCGGCGCCGCACTCGTGACGGCGCGGAAGATCTACCGCACGACGTGGGGCGGGTCACAGCTCAAGCTGCTGGCGACGCTCGGCGATAACACGACGACCACATACACCGACAACATCGCCGACGCGTCGCTGGGCGTCAACGTGCCGACCGTGAACACGACGGCGACATCGTCGCCGTGCAATCAAGTGCCACTCACAGTGCCGACCAGCGCTGATCCGTCAGTCACCGGCCGGCGCATCTATCGGCGATCCGGCGGCGCCGGTCTGCGCTTGCTGGTCAGCATCGGCAACAACTCGGCGACGTCGTATCTCGATACGGTCGCCAATGCGAGCTTGGGCGCGGCGCCGCTCGGCGCGACGACGGCCTTACTCAATCGGATCGCGCTTGCGGCGATCCCGCTGGGGCCGGCCGGCGTGACAGCGCGAAAGATCTACCGGTCACCAGCCGACGGCGGCACCTTACTGCTCGCGGGCACGCTGGCGAACAACTCATCGACGAGCTTCACCGACACGACGACAGACGCGGGGCTGGGCGTCGCTGCGCCTGGTGTCAATACGGCCGTCACGAATCAAATTCCCCTGAGCGCGATCCCGGTCGGGCCGGCCGGCGTGACGGGGCGCAACATTTATCGGACGGCAGCCGGCGCGTCGCAGCTTCAATTGTTGGCGACCATCAGCAACAACAGTGCGACGACGTACGTCGACCAGACTCCCGACGCGCCGACAGTCGCGCCGGGGACGCGAGTGACGGCCGCGCTGGCTGGCTTCGGCGCCGGCAATGTGAATACCGGTACGCACGCGTGGCTCGCGACGTTCGTCACGGCGGGCGGCGAGACGGATGCCGGTCCCGGTCAGGCGCTCGTGATCGCCGATCAGACTGTCAACGGGCAAGTGGCGATCGGCGCCGTGCCGATCAGCCCGGCGCCAGAAGTGACCGGCCGGAACCTCTATCGCACCGTCTCGGGCGGCTCGGTCTATATGAAGCTCGGCGCGCTCGGGAATAACACGGCGTCGACCTTTCTTGACAGCGTCGCCGACTCGAGCCTGGGCGTCGTCGCGCCGGCCGTCAATACGACCGGCCTGGGACCGAACGTGCCAACGGTCAATACGGCCGTGCTCTGTCAGGTGCCGATCACGTCGATCCCACGCGGCGATGCGACCGTGACCGGTCGTCGAATTTATCGTCGGTCGGCCGGCGTCGGGCTGCGCCTGGTCGGGACGATCGCCGATAACACGACGACGAGCTTCCTCGACACGGTCATCAACGCGAGCTTGGGCGTCGCCGTGCCAATCACGTCGACGGCGTATCTGCAACAGATTGCGCTGACGGCGATCCCGCTCGGCGCCGCACTCGTGACGGCTCGGAAGATCTACCGCACGACGGCGAACGGGTCACAGCTCAAGCTGCTGGCGACGCTCGGGGATAACACGACGACGGCCTTTCTCGATACGGTGACCGACGCGTCGCTGGGCGCGACTGCGCCGGTGACGAACACGGCGACGGCGAATCAAGTCGCGCTCTTAGGGCTGCCGATCGGCGCCGCCGCGGTCACGAGCCGCACGATCTGGCGCACGGTCGCCGGCGGCACCCAACTGCGATTCCTCGCGACGATCGCCGACAACGTCACGACGACCTACACCGACGTGATCGCCGACGCGAGCCTTGGCGCGAATGTGCAAGTCAGCGACACGTCGGGCTTGGCGCAGCCAGCCGGCAACGTGCTCGCAGGGTCGACGACGTTGATCATGGCGGGACTCGGCGGGATGCCGAGCACCGGCTGGGCCGTCATTGGCAACGGGCAGCAAGTGATCCGCTATACCGGCATCGTCGGCAGCTCACTGACGGGGATCCCGTCGAGCGGCGTCGGCTCGATCACGGCGACCGTCTCGTACAACTCGACGGTGACGGCGGCGCCCCAACTGACCGGGATTCCAGTGACCGGCCCCGGCTCGATCGTCTTCGGGCTCTTACGCGGCGATGCCGTCAATCTGCGCGTGCAAGTCGACGACGTGGTCGCGCAAGGAGCACTCGCGGCGCTGATCGGGGGCGACGGTGTGCAAGAGTCGACGTTACAGGATGGCCGGCTAGCGCGCGTCGAAGCGTTGTCACGCGGGACGGCGCAGCTCGCACTCACCAAAGCGATCCTCGTGACCGTGACCTATCAGTCGCGCGACATGAACACGCGCGCCGGCGCAACCGTCTCGACGAATATCGGCGCGCCCACGAATCTGTTCGGCGACTTTCTCATTCAGCAAGTGACGATCGACAAGTTCAACGCGCGCGTGCCGCCGACCTACACGGTCACGGCCGCCAGCACCCGCTTTTCGTTCGACGATCTGCTGCGGCTGGTCGGGGACTCGCTTTCATAAAGGCCACACACGATGCCTATTACGCGTACGGCGTGGATCGACGACGACGGCTCTGGCACGACCGGGACCGTCTTGAACAATGCCGTCAAAACCGAGCTCTACAACCAGATCGACGCCGCCTTGTCGATTCCCGGCGCTGTGCAAACGACGACGGCGACCGGCACGCAGGCCGACTTTGTCCTCACCGCCGGCTGCGGCTTGCTCCGCTGCAATAACGCCACGCTGCTGACCCTGACGGGGCTCGCCGCTGGCGGGGATGGGCAGCGCCTGTTGATCGTCTCGGTCGGGGCGGGCCAGGTCGACCTCGCCAACCAGAACACCGGATCGGCGGTCGCGAATCGGCTGATCAACGGCGTCACGGGCACCCGATCGCTGACGTCCGGCGCCGGCTGGGCGTTGGTGGAGTACGACCTGGTCGGGACCCGCTGGCGCGTCGTCGGGCATGAACAGGGGGCGTGGATTACCCCGGCGTACAACGCAGGCGACTACACGGCGAGCGGCGGGACGTGGACCGTCGACGCCGGGGATGTCCAGGTCTGCGTTTACAAGCTGACCGGCAAAACGCTCAGTTTCAAGATGTCGCTCCTCACGACGAGCGTGTCACAAATCTGCGTCGCGCTCGTACGGCTGTTGCCGGGCGGCTTCACGGCGGCCAGTCGTACGGATTTTGGGCTCGTGACGCGGTCGGACAATGGCGGCGCGCGTGGCTTTGGCAGCGCGATTATCTCGGCGAGCACGAATTCGATCTCGTTCGTCACATCGCCGGACGTCAGCGGCACCTGGTCCGTGTCGGTGAATGCGACGCTGCTCGAATGCGAAATGCCTGCGATTGAGGTGCAGTAGATGTCCAGTTACCAATCCTTCACGGTCGGGCGCACCACGGAGCCCGATCCCGCGACGCTCCTCGCGCAACTCCGGGCGCTGGATGCGACGGCCGGGATTCAGCATCAACCGGGGACGCCGGCGTTCGTGATCAAGAAAGCGACGGCCTGGACGGCGCCGCAGATCACGGCCGTGCAGACCGTGCTCGAGGCCGCGCCCGTCACGACGCCGGACCTCACGGCGCAAAGCGTCATTGACATGATGCCGATCGAAACCAAGGCGCTCGCCCTCGCCATCATCGACCAACTCAACGTCATTCGCGCGGCGCTGCCGACGCCCTTGGCGGCGATCACCGTCGCCCAGGCGATCGCGGCGATTCGGGCGAAGGCCGGCACGCTGTAAGGCGTCTGACAAGGAGGATCTCCGGGATGGATCTGTTGCTCATCCTCATCGTGCTCTTGTTCCTCGGGTGGGGCGGCGGGCTGGCGATCGGCTACACCGCCGGCGGTTTGTTGCACGTGCTGCTCGTGGTGGCCGTGATCCTGGTGATGGTGCGCGTGCTGCAAGGGCGGTCCGCCTGGTGACCAGCCCGGTCGACCGCGACCTGATTCCGCTGCTGCTCATCGAAGACAACGCCAACGATGCGAACCTGTTCGCGTTGACGCTGCCGCCGAGCGCGTTTCGGCTGGTCACGGTGACGACCCTCGCCGGGGCCCTCGCCGCGATCCGCGCCGATACGTTCGCGCTGGCGATCCTCGATCTCGGGCTCCCCGATGCGTCGGGGCTCAACGCCGTGATCGCGGTCCGCGCCGTGGCGCCGGATCTGCCGCTGATCATTCTCTCCACCGTCGTGAGCGCGGAGGTGACCCGGCAAATTCTCGCGGCGGGCGCGCAAGACGTGCTCATCAAAGGCGAGAGCCGCACGACGTTGCAACAACGGTTGCTGTTGATTATTGAGCGGCACCAATTCGAGGCCGCCAATCGGCTCGCGCACGCGGCGGAGACCGAGGCGCTCGAGCAGGAACGGCGGCGCATCAGTGGGCAAGTCGACGCGCTCAAGGGGCAACTCGGCGCCTCGCACCCGGCCGTGCAAGTGCAGGCCGTCGACCCGTCGGTGCCCGCCACGACGACGTTTCAGCAAGATCTCACGACCGCCGGGCAGCGGCAGGTCAATCTCATTTGGGAGCGGACGCAATCGGTGATCGCCTTGATGGTCGTCATCACCACGATGGGAGCCGGCGCGTACGGGATGGTGCGGAACCTCCAGATTCCCACGCTGATGGCCGTCGCGTTCGGGACCGTGGTGGGGTTTTATTTTTCGCGCACGAATCATGCGGCGATCGGCGGCGTGGGGCCGCAGCCCCAGGAAAAGTACACGGGCCGATGATCGTCAAGGCGACGCGCGAAGGCCTCATCGGCGACGTGACCTCGAGCGGCTATCGCATTGATGCGGTCGTCGCCTTTGTCGCATTGCCCTCGGTGCGCGCGCTCCAGCGCTTCGTGCGTGTCACGAATCCCGCCACCGGGCGATCGACGTTGGCGCAAGTGCTCGACGTCGGGCCGCATTTCACCCACGACGACGCGTATGTCTTCGGCACGGCGCGCCCGGGCGCCGAGACCGGCCGTAAGGGCGACGGCACGCCGATGAACGGCGCCGGGATCGATCTCAGCGAGGCGGTGTGGGACGCGCTGGGGATGACCGACAACGGGCCCGTCGACTGGACGTTCGTATGACGCGACTCGCCCTCGACGCGGCCGTGCTCGCGCGCGTGATCGCCACCTTGCACCACCTGGCCGACACCCAGGCCAACCGCCCGGTCTGCCTGACGGTGGCGGAACGGGCGGATCTGCGGGACGCGGCGTACCGCCTCACGCCACGTCACTCGGACCTCGATCACCAGAAGGACACACGCCATGGGCTTTAGCTTCTCGCAGTTTGTC
>DASYSS010000011.1 GCA_036003045.1 Gemmatimonadaceae bacterium | reverse complement strand
ACGCATCGCGAGACGCCGATCGCGCTGCCGGCTGGCGGCTGTGCGGATGGCTTCTCGTGGGCGCCGGATGGGAGTGCGTTCGCGTTCCGGAACACCTCGCGCGATGCGGTGGAGCTGTGGGTGGGCGATCGTGACGGGAAGACGCACCGCGTCGGGACTGTCCGCCTCAATCCGATGCTCGGCAGCGCGCTGCAGTGGGCGGGCGACAGCAAGACGCTCCTCGTGAAGACCGTTCCTGACGACGCCGGCCCGGCACCTGTCGCCGAGGCGGGGATGGAAGGGCCGCGGATTCAGGAGTCGACCGGCGGCGGCGGCGAGTTCAGCACGTACGAGGCGCGCGACACGCTGCGCAACCAAGCGGACGAGGCGCTGTTCGAGTACTACGGCACGAGCCAGCTCGCGTTCGTCGACGCCGCGACCGGCACGGTCACGCGCGTCGGCGCGCCTGCGGTCCTCAGCGACGTCGATCTCGCACCCGATGGGCAGCACATCCTGGTCACGTCGATCCGGAAGCCGTATTCGTATGCGGTCACGTACGGCCGTTTCGCGCATGACGTCGAGGTGTGGGACCGCGCGGGCAAGGTGACGCCGCTCGCGCAGTTGCCGGTCGCGGAGCATGTTCCGATTCACGGAGAACCGACCGGTCCGCGCGATTACGAGTGGCGGCCGACCGAGCCCGCGACGCTCGTTTGGGCCGAGGCGCTCGACGGCGGAGACTGGAAGG
This sequence comes from Gemmatimonadaceae bacterium, assembly GCA_036003045.1. Taxonomy (NCBI): domain Bacteria; kingdom Pseudomonadati; phylum Gemmatimonadota; class Gemmatimonadia; order Gemmatimonadales; family Gemmatimonadaceae; species Gemmatimonadaceae bacterium. The sequence goes on along the minus strand of DASYSS010000011.1, from coordinate 1,100 downwards.
CGAAGGTTCCCGCGCGCGACAAGGTGATGACGCTGAGCGCGCCGTTCACGTCGGCTCCCGTGGAGATCGCGCGCACGGAGCAGCGATTTGAAGGGATCGACTGGAGCGAGCAGCGCGGCGTCGGATTGCTCAATGAGTACGACGACAACCGCCATTGGCGGCGAACGTTCCTCATCGACGTCGCTCACCCCGAGGCGAAGCCGCGGCTGATCTGGGACCTCTCGAGCGACGAGTCGTACCGGAATCCCGGCCGGCCGATCTATCGCGTCCTGCCGAACGGAAAGTGGGCGGTGCTGCAGAAGGGAGACACCATCTTCCTCGCCGGCCAGGGCGCGTCGCCGGCCGGAGCGCGGCCGTTTTTCGACAGCTTCGATCTTCGTACCGGCCAATCGCGGCGGCTGTTCCGCAGCGACAAGGACGCGTACGAATACCCCTACGCTTTCGCCAACGACAAGACCGACGCACTGCTCACGCTGCGCCAAACGCCGGCCGAACCGGCCAACCTCATGCTGCGTACCCTCGGTGCGCCAGTGCCGAACGCCGCTCCAGGCGAAGCCGTCGTCACGTCGACGCGGCAGGCCATCACGCACATCCCCGATCCGACGCCCGCCGTGCGCTCCATCAAGAAACGTCTGGTGACCTACAAGCGCAAGGACGGACTCGATCTCTCGTTCACGCTCTACACGCCGCCGAGCTACAAAGAGGGGACGCGTGTGCCGGCGATCCTCTACGCGTATCCGCTCGACTACGCCAGCGCCAAGACGGCGGGCGAGGTCAGCGGCTCCGAGCAGCTCTTCACGCGGCTGCGCGATTACCAGTTGCTGCTCCTCTCCGGATACGCGCTCATCGACAACGCGGCGTTTCCGGTCGTCGGCGATCCGCAGAAGGCTTACGACACCTACATCGATCAGCTCATCGACGATGCGCAGGCTGCCGTCGACAAGGCGGTGGAGCTCGGGGTCGTCGACCGCGACCGCATCGGCGTGACGGGCCACAGTCACGGCGCGATGATGACCGCGAATCTCGTCGCGCACACGGACCTGTTCCGCGCCGGCGTCGCGACGAGCGGCGCGTACAACAAGACGCTGACGCCGTTCGGG